>JADGPY010000255.1 GCA_017882205.1 Chitinophagaceae bacterium | reverse complement strand
CTTGACCCTCTTTATCAGAACTACATGACATACTAATAGTAAGTATTGAATATGAAATAACTCCAATAGTTAATGCTTTTATAAAGAGCAGCAGAACTGATATTCTCATAAAAATTATTTAGTAATATAAGGACGAATATATTGTAAATAGATTAATAAAAGAGAGGGAATCAAAAGTTAATTTATCCTCCGGGTTTTGAATAATAATAAGCGCCCTCCCGGCGGAATATAATTAAAAATAGCAAAAAAGAGGCTGTTTTAACTACAGCCTCTTTTTATTTAATTGTTAAAAAATCTATTCTAGTATCCTGGATTCTGGGTCATCAGTTTATTACTCTGCATCTCACGTTGTGGTATTGGCCATAACTGATTTTTAACAGCATCAAATTTCATATCAGTTTTTTCCTTTATTGGAAGTTGATTACCGGATATTAATTGAGCCATAAATGGAGCAAGACGTCCCCATCTTACAAGGTCAGGGAAACGAACCTGTTCACCGGCTAATTCAACTTTACGCTCGTGCTCAAGGGCTACCATAAACTGATCAAGGTTAGCTACAGGGTATTTAGCATCCATTGCCGGAGTACCATATAATGGCATATTGACACTTGGCCTTGCACGAACAAGGTTCATATCTGCAACACCACCTGCAATATCACCATTGTTGGCTTTACATTCTGCCCTCATTAACAAAACGTCAGAATATCTGATTATTCTCATATTAATCCCAGATGCCTGCCCGGGTGCTACATCACTTTCGCTGGTTTGTTTGTAATAATTTTGATATTTCTTCCAGCCAATTCTTGGGTAAGTAGTATTATCAGATTGAGCCATAGCAGGTATAACCATAGTATTTTTGCCAGCATTGTATTTTTCTCCATCTACGTAAAAACTGAATCCGAATCTTGGATCGCCTGGTTCAAACTCACTTGTCAGGTTAACTGAAGGAAAAACGTTAAACCAGTCCATACAACCGTATTCCTGTCCCCTGAAACATGATTCGTTTAAGCCAGCATCAGAAACGCCGGAATTCCAGCGTGCAGAGTTACCTGCTGCAACGTTAAACTCAACTTCAAACAATGATTCAGCATTATGTTCAGTTTCTTCCAAAAAATTGTCAGAATAATTTGGTACAAGACTGTAGCCTGTAACATTATTGAATGCAGTCAAAGCATCTGCATATTTTTTCTGGAATAAACGTGCTTTACCCAATAATCCCCAGGCAGCGCCTTTTGTAGCCCTTCCAAGATCTTCATTGGCTTTATCGAGTAATTCGGTTGTAGCATCTGTTAAATCTTTTTCAATCTGTGCCCAGATATCAGCAGCAGGATTTCTAGCTACTCCTTGTATATCTTTTGGCACATCAAGCATCAACGGACAATCACCAAATTTGGTCACAAGCCAAAAATAATACATAGCCCTCATAAATTTAGCTTCACCATCATATTTGGCCTTCTTTGCGGCAGACAACTGAGCCTCAGGAATCAGAGCAATACGATCTTTATTATTGATAACAAAGTTTGCCTTATTAATCCCCCTGTAACAGGATTCCCAATAATCTCCAATTGCACCATGAGTATAATCAAAATCAAAATTCAGATATTGACGTTTGTCTGCTTCAAGTTGCGGGTTTCCTGCATTCTCGTGTGCCATATTATCATTTCCAAACCACATATGACGGTTGTACAATGCTGTTGTATGCATACTCCCGTACACAGCATTTACAGCTGCCTGAACCTGGGCTTCAGTTTTAAAAAATGTCTCAGGTTGCAGTTGATTCGGATTCGCCAGATCTAATTTCTTTGAATCGCAGGAACTAGATAGAACTAATACCCCGCATACAAATGTTATAGATAAATATTTAATTATTTTCATATTTATACTTTTTTAAAATGTAATTTGAATACCACCAATAAATGATTTTGGCATAGGATAAACACCATAGTCAATACCTGTACCAAAATTGACTAATGGATAACCATTACCAGTTACAGCACCATTACCTATAAAACCTAATCCGCCAGCTCCGCCGCCAGAAGCCCCGTAATTACCAACTTCAGGATCTAAGCCTGTATATTTGGTAATGGTAAGCAAATTCTGTCCACTCAAGTATATTCTGAATTTGGAAATCTTATCTCCAAACCACCTGGCAGGCAGAGTGTAACCCAAAGTAGCGTTTTTCAACCTTGTATACGTTCCCTTCTCTACACCACGGCTGGATATCTGAACATTAGGACCTGCAGCTGATGGTCTGGGAACATCTGTTACGTCTCCATCCTTTTGCCACCTGCGCAGTACATCAACTGATGCGTTAAATAATCTTGTCATACCTGTCAAATCATAATAGGTATTATTATAAATATCATTACCATAGGTACCCTGGATAAATAAATTTAAGTCAAATCCTTTATAGTTTGCATTTAGATTTAATCCGAGAGTCATTTTTGGGTAAGGATTACCTATCTTGGTCTGGTCTGCTGATGTTATTTTACCATCTCCATTTACATCAACGATACGGTAGTCTCCTCCCTGAGCACCTACACCGCCGTTTGAAGCAAGTTGTCCCCCATTCAGATAAGCAGCTGCTTCTGCATTAGTTGTAAATATTCCATTAAATTTCCAACCATAGAAAAAGAATAACGGTTTACCAACCTCCAGTCGGGTGATTGGTTGATTTTGCCACTGAACGCCTGGATCAACAGATAAAAGCCCGCCTAAATCCAGAACCTTATTTGTAGAAGTTCCAACATTTAAATTTGCCGACCATTGAAAATCACCTTCCGCCTGGTTATATCCCAATTGGAATTCAACACCTTTCGTTTCAACTGCACCAACGTTCTTAGCAATAGAACCAGTAAAGATACCCAATGAAGCAGCAGTATTTAAATTCATTAACAGATCAGTACTTTTATTTTTGAAATATTCTGCAGAAAAAGTGAATTTATTTTTAAATAACCCAAAATCCAACCCTATGTTCTGCATGGTAGTTGTTTCCCATTTCAAATCCTGATTAGCAGGTCCGTTAGGAAGTGCACCAGTAACTAATCCATTATTAAACACATAATACTCATTAGTTGTAAGGGTCGAAGCGTAGCTATAGTTACCTATATTATCGTTACCGGCTTTTCCCCAGCTGGCTCTAAGCTTTAAATTGCTGATGGCGGTAACATCCTGCAAAAAAGCTTCCTTATCAAGTCTCCATCCTATAGCCAATGAAGGGAAAGTACCCCACCGGTTGTTGGAGCCAAACCTTGAAGAAGCATCTTTCCTGATTGAAGCTGCAAAAATATATTTCTGGTCATAGTTATAGTTTAATCTGGCCAGGTAACCAATCCTTTTGTAATGATCCGAACCAGAAGCTAAACTTGGAGATGTATTAGTTAATTCCTGTATAGAGCTACTAACAGCATTTTGGCTTGATGAATTGGCAAAAGTCCTGTCAATTGTAGAATATTCTATAACTGCCAATACATCGAGGTTGTGTTTCTCCGCAAATGTTTTAGAATAATTCAAGCTATTAGTATAAATTAATGACCGGTAATTAGCGAAGTTTTTTCCAATAATAGCTGTAGTATTCTGATGTGTAGCTCCACCCGGCAGGTTATCGTCTACATAAGCTGGGGTAAATGCGTTTTCAATTTGCCTTATATCTTCCAAACCAACTACAGATTTGAATTTCAATCCGTTCACAATTTCAAGCTCTGCATGGATATTGCCTAAAAGATCCAATGTTTCCTGCACATCCTTATATAATGTAGCAACCCTTACTGGATTTTCAGCATCCTGACCGTCAACAGCTGAATGAGGACCCTGGAAGCCACCTAGATTATCAGCATTATACACCGGCAAATAAGGAGCCATTTTAATAGCGTGCTGAATTAAAGAACGACCGCCTGATGATTCTAATGGATGTAATGTTGAATATGATACTCCAATGTTTTCACCAATACTGATTTTTCCGTGTTTATAATCACTGTTAGTCCTGAAATTATATCTTGTGTATCCTGTACCGATCATATCTCCCTCACTTTTTACATATCCACCGGATATTCTGGTGGTACTATTTTCAGTTCCGCTTGACACACCTAAGTTGGCTCCCGCCAATAGTCCTTTCTGGAAAATTTGATCCTGCCAATTGGTTTCTGCCCCGTGAAGTCTGCCTGCATATTGCGAGTCAGTTATCACCGGCGGTGGTGATGTTACATCAGCAGAACTGGCATATTGAATGTATTGGGCGGTATTCATCAGTTTATACCTTTTATTATTCCATTGTTGCCCCGCATAGCTATCAAAATCAATTACTGTTTTACCTGTTTTACCCTTTTTTGTGGTAACCATAATTACACCATGAGATCCCAATGAACCATAAATGGCGGTTGTGGAAGCATCTTTTAATACCTCAATTGATTCTATATCATTCGGGTTTAAGTTTCCCATTCCGGTTGAAACAACCCCGTCTATAACAACAAGAGGATCGTTAGAGTTCATTGTACTAAGTCCTCTGATTCTGATGGTAGGTGCTGTACCAGGTGATCCATTATTTACTACGGTAACACCGGAAGCACGACCCTGTAGTGCCTGGTCGGCAGTTGTAACGGGCAAGCTGGTTAATTCTTTACTGCT
>JADGPY010000254.1 GCA_017882205.1 Chitinophagaceae bacterium | reverse complement strand
CAGTAATAAAAAATACATATTCATGCAGGTTGATGTCAACAGGTTCATTGTCATTGTGTTTTCAAAATTCGCATTCACCGTATCCTTACGAACTTTATTAAACCAAATCAACAATTTTATAACAACGGGCAGCATTATTAGTAAAAACAATACTAAGGCTATTTGGTGATGCTTTATCTTGAAATAATAAAATAAGAAAATGGTTGCTATTGAAAATAATATTGCGGAAAACACAAAAGTGCCGGTATATCCAAGTTTGTAACTAATGCTGATTACCCCATCTTTTTTATCTTCTTCGTGCTGATAAATTTGAGTGAGTGGATAAATACTGCCAATAAAAAAACTTGCCACGCTCATGCAAATGATGTTATTAAGCGTAAAAAATTTTTCAATAGAAAAAGGAGTAATTGCAGAAGAAGCCATCAAATAAACAAATGCTCCCTGAAAAATAAATACGGTCAAAAAACCGATGATAGCATATTTTTTTAACCGCAGATTCCGGTAACTGTAAGCTCGTGACACAAGCACAAATAATAATACAAACAGAGAAAAGTAAACAGAAACAACCAGTGCGGCCAACACACCAATAATATCCAGGAATAGTGTTGCATAAAATAGATTTCTGGAAACTTTGGGCGGATGTTTTAAACCGCCAATGCTCGTTTCATCCCGATCCTGATAACTGTTATAACCATTGCTGGAAGGGAATATGAACAGATGCAAGATCACAAATGCAAGGATCGTTGTTTGCCAATTTATGGTACTTGCCTGGCTTAAAGCAAATAAAAAGACAGGCAATAAAAAAAACGAAAACGGCAACCGAAGGTGCTTTACCGTGCTTTTATCAAACCAGGATATGATGTATATGGTTTTCGTTTGCTTTTATTATTAAAAATAAATTCAGTATTGTTTTTATGATTGTCAGCAATTCAGCTCATTTTCCTGCAAATTTAATCAATTCTGCATTAAACTTATGAGTTTCCTCCAGAAACAAGCTATGGCCGCTATTTTCAAAAGCAACAATGTGTGAATCTGAGATTCCTGCTTTCATCTGTTCAGCCAGATCAAAAGAACATATTTTATCTTTTTTGCCATGCATAATCGCTGTTGGAATTTTTATTTTCCCCAGATCACTTCTCAGGTCAGTATCTCGTAAAGCGATTAAACATTGAGCTGTTGCATGAGAAGAAGCGCTTAAACAAATTCCATTCAACCAATTGCCAATTCCCTCATTTAATGAGGTTTCAGTAGCAGAGAATATCTTTGCGAAATCGGATAAAAGCTTTGGCCGATCCTGATAGTTCAATTCAATTAAGTCATCAACCGCACTTTTTGGAAGATTGTATGGAAAATCTTTACGTTGGGTCCAAATCGGGGCTGCTGCTCCGACCAAAGCCAGCTTGGAAACATGAGTTCCATTATACGCTGACACGTATCGAATCGCAATGGCTCCGCCCATGGAAAAGCCACATAAAACAGCACCTTTTATATCCAGTTTATCTAAAACCTTTTTTATATCCAATGCATGTACATCGTAATTATATTCTCCGTAAGGTTTATCAGATTTGCCAAAACCTCTTAACGTAATACCAATTACGCGAAAATTTTTATTTATCAGATCGTTGTATTGGTATTCATACATTTCATCACTTAACGGCCAACCGGGTATTAACACAATAGGTCTGCCTTCCCCCGCATCTGTAATATGCAGGCGTATATTGGGTTCTACTTCAATATATTCTGCTCTGGCCTTTCCAGGTATTGTTTTATCAAGTAGTTTTTCCATCGTTTTAAATATTAAATTATTGTTGCCATTGAATTTGATTTTAAATAAATACGTTGTTGATTTAAAGTGCTTCTTTGATGATTAATTTTTCATTGACATTCAAATTAGCCAACTGCTTTTCTATTGCATCCATCATAGGCGGAGGTCCGCATACATAAACATTTTTGGTGAAGCCGTTAATATATTTTTTGAGGAAACCTTCAGTAATCTGCCCATGAGCATATTCATCTGTTTTTTCATCGGATAAAATGTTGATGAAATTTTCGCCTAATATATTTTCAAATTCCTGTGCAAGTATTATATCATCCTTAGTTTTGTTGGCAAAGATGAGTTTGTTATCACCTGTTTCATTTTTTGACTGAAGATACCTGAAGATGCAAATAAAGGGAGTAACACCTGCTCCTCCGGCAATAAATACACCCTCGTCTTTGTAAGCAATTGCACCAAAGACATCGTGCAGAATCAACTTATCATTTTTTTTCAGTTGCAGAAGTTCGTTTGTGACGCTTTTGTGCGATGGATATGTTTTGATGTTAAACTCAAGGTAATCATAGTGAGGCAGGCTGGTGAAAGTGAATGGTCTTGTTTCGTTCTGCCAACCGTTTTTATTTATCGAAACTTCCGTGGCTTGGCCGGGAGTAAAGTTGTACTGTTGAGGTTTTTCAGTAACAATTTTCAATACATCATGCGTGACATGCTTAATTGATTTTATTTTTACAAGATATTGTTTCATTACATAAATAATTTTCAGATATCATCAACATCACCGGCATGTTTGATTGCGTCATTATAAGCTCATAAAGCATCAAGTTCATCGTCATTGTCGTTACCGATCATTCCATTGGTACTTATGAGCTTTTCATTCTCCTTTATTCTCATCCAGATTGTTATGATCATCTCCCCCTAAACTGTAATAGTTATTCTCTTCATCTTCACTTCCAACAATCTCTTGTTTATCATCCAATTCTGAACCGGGAATATCTAAGTCGCTGCCGGATATATCGTCATTAAAATCTTTTTCGTTACTTGTTCCAACTTTATCATTTTCATTTGATTCTTTAATTTTGGAAATATCCTCAGGATTTAAGTCCTTCTCTTCCTGAAATTTACTGTAAATATCTTCGCTGGCAGGATATAATGGATATCCCTGAAGATTATTTTTCTCTTCGTTGCCTGCCTGCCGGCCAGGAGGGTTAGTATTGCCGTCTTTTTCTTTCATATTCTTTTATGAATTTTGAAAGAACTAAATTAAGCACCTGTAACCGGATAAATGTTACATAACTTTTGAAAAGTGTTACATCATTCACACATTTTCGAGTGTGATGCTTCTTTATAATTGAATGATTTAAAGAAAGAAGGAGTTAATTCTGTTAACTTTTTGAATGGCTATTATTTATGCTGAATGATAAGAAAGCCACCAGGCAGAACTTCGCAACAATTAATCAGGCTCTGTCAAAACAGCATTCTCATTGTAAGCAGGTAAATCGAAATTAGCCGGTCCGTTAATTACTTTTCCTTCGTAAGTAAACCGGCTGCCATGGCAGGGGCAGTCCCAGCTTTTTTCATCGTTGTTCCAAAGCACCATGCATTTCAGATGGGTGCATTCGGCTGATACCAGGTAAAGTTTTCCTGATTCATCTCGGTAGGCACCGCATTTTTTTCCATCCAGCTTCACTATTCCAGCTTCACTGTTTTTGATAGAGGATAATTCTACGCTTCCAGTGTAAAACCATTTTTTCAGAACGTTCATCAGGTCTTCGGTGAGCAACTGCATCACTGCACCGCTTTCTTTCAGTGTAAAACGCGATGGGCTATAAAGTTTTTCCCACTTATTTTCTTTTCCGTTAATCAAATCACTTATTAATAAACCGGCAAAGGAGCAATGCGTCATTCCGTTACCCGAATCACCCGTTATGATATAAACATTATCATGGTCGAGGGGATTGCGCCCGATAAATGCAATTCCATCCATCGGCTCCAGCACCTGTCCTGACCAGTGGTAAACAATTTCCCCTATGGGAAAATAGTTACGGGTCCAGTCTTCAAGCAACTTATATCGGTTTTCTTCCGGAACTTTCGTTTTTCCTGTTTCCGCAGTGAGATGATCTTCACCTCCGCTGATGAGCAGGTCATATTGCGCATTATAAGGATGTATTCGTACATAATGATAAGGCGGGATTTTGGAATTATCCTCAAAGTCTCCTGTATCCCACCAGAGCGCTTTCGGAAGTGAATCTTTTTTTACCAAAGCGCCAATCACATAAGTGCGATACGCATATTGTTTCTCGAACATTGTAAAAAGATTATTTACCGGGCTGTTTGTCGCAACCACTATGTGCTTTGCTTTTACTGTAAATTTTTCAGCGGTTGTAATACTTTCATGGTTTATTTTTAAGGCATGCGTACCGGTAAAAATCTTTCCTCCTTTTTGTTCAATAGCTTTGCACAAACCATTCAGGTATTTTAAAGGGTGAAACTGTGCCTGATTCAAAAAGCAAAGAGCTTTTTCAACTCGCAACATACCAGGTGCTTCATCTACTTCTTTTATTTCCACTCCTGCTTTTAACGCGGCTTTTAATTCCTGCGGAAGAGAATCTATTTTATCAGACGGATGCCGGAAAAGATAACCGTTCACCCGTTCAAACCCGCAATCAATATTTTCCTTTTTTACAGTTTGTTCGACAAAATCAATTGCCATCATGTGGCTTTCTGCTATCAGTTTTGTTTTTTCGTCACCGAAAAGTTTTTCCAAATGATAATATCTGTCATCGAGAGCAGTTACAAGGTGAGCGGTAGTTCTTCCGGTTTCACCACTACCTATAAAACCATCTTCAATCAAAACAACTTTTTTCCCGGATTGTGTGAGGCAATATGCCACACTTAGCCCGGCAAGCCCTCCTCCTACAATGACCACATCTGTTTCTAAATTTTCTTTTAATGGATTTTGTACAGCAGGAGTTGCAGTATCAGTCCAATAGCTCATATTTTTGCCTGAGGTAATTCGGGCATCTTCAGGGTTATTCATTTTGAATTTCATTAAATAAGATTCCCTCATCTCAACGAATGTCTAACCTTAAGGCTTATCGGTCGTTAGGCCTTGTGCTGATTTAAAATGTTTCTTTGTTATCAGCTTACCGGACCTTCAGTTTGAGTAACCAGATAATTCTCAATTCCCATTTGCTCAATCTGTGCACGTTGTATTTCTGCCCAATCGACATGGCCTTCTTCCATCTTAAGAATCATGGTCAGCAGGTCAACAGTGCCTTGATCATCAACCTCGCGGGCGAGTTTGATTGCCTCATTATAAGCGCGTACAGCATCAAGTTCATCGTTATTGTCGTTACCGATCATTTCTGAAACAGTTTTACCAATCTTTATAGTATTAAGTTTGGATACCGTTGGCGAACCATCAAAAAAAATGATTCGCTCGATAAGCCATTCGGCATGGTGCATTTCATCCATGGCCTGTTTTCTTATCGCCATGTGAAGTTTATTGTGACCCCAGTTTGCGCACATTTCAGAATGCACCATGTACTGGTTAATGGCAGTGAGTTCATCTGCCAGGAGCGAATTCAAGACTGTTAGTAATTTTTTATTCCCTTTCATAGTTGTTATTTTTTAATTTATAAAAATAATTCTGGTTGATTTTTCCTTTGCTACGTTTCTGAGTGTATAGCAAACCTATTGTCACCTTTTTTTTCATACGCGTCAATAAATTTTGAGAGAACTAAATTAAGCACCTCTAACCGGATAAATGTTACATAACCTTTGAAAAGTGTTACATCATTCACACATTTTTCGGTTAGTATATAACAATTCGCCATTCACAATTTCAGCGGGTGAGGTGTAGGGATGTTCCTGAGCTTTGCCGACACCCATTATGTGCATCACTGTCCAGCCATGAACCTTGAGATAATCTGAAACGAGTGACCTGTGACAGCGCCACCACAGAGCCTCCGAACACATATAAGCAGTACGTTCTTTGTATGCTAAACGTTCAAGTTCCAGGGTCGCTTTTTTAAAAGTGCTGGTTTCCATATAATCTGCATATCCTCTGAAAGCAGCAAGGCGCCAGCCGGTGTTGATGGAATCAGATCGTACTTGCCTTCGTCCCCCGAGTTCTTTTAAATGAATATACTTAATGTTGTTTTCAGGTAACGAAACTTCAAGAGTTTTATTATTAAAATGCGGATACCGCCTTGAGCCGGGAAAACTTCTGATATCCGCAAGGCGTTCAATCTGAAACGATTTGAGCATAGTAATGAATTCATCAAGAGTACGGGTAGAATGACCGATCGTCCAGATTATCATTTTTTGTTTAGCTTCTTTCATATCACATGAACAAGGCCGGTAAATTTTGGGTTATTTGTCAACTTTACCTTCTTCTTTCATTTCCTGGATCATTGCCGCTATGAGTCCCGTCCATCCTGTTTGATGAGATGCCCCAAGCCCCATGCCTGTTTCACCATGAAAATATTCGTGAAAAAGAATCAGGTCCTTGTTTTCATCTCGCAGGTAAAAATCCTGATGCCGCCCAAATACAGGCCGGTTACCATTTTGGTCTGCGATAAATATCTTTTGCAATCGCTCATTGAGTTGTATGGCCACTTCTTTCAGGTTCAGGTAAATCCCTGACCGGGTGGGAAACTCCACTTTAACTTCATTCCTAAAATACTGATAGTATGCTTTTAACGACCGAATAATAAGGTAATTCATGGGGAACCAGATGGGTCCCCGCCAATTGGAATTACTGCCAAATAGTTTAGTAGTTGACTCGCCCGGATCGTATTGCAGAGAAAATAATTGTTTATCGATCTCAATCTCGTAACTCTGGGTATGTTTTTTTGAAACAGACCGGATACCATAAGGTGAAAGGAATTCTTCCTCATCCAGCAGAACATTCAGTAGTTTTTGCAGTTTCTCTATGTAAATAAGGGAGATGAGCTTATCACTCTCTTCTTTT
>JADGPY010000253.1 GCA_017882205.1 Chitinophagaceae bacterium | reverse complement strand
CCGCAGCCCCTTCCTCTCAAAGGAGCTTCTCGAATATGCACCATCAATGAATGATTCATTCAAAATTCAGGGAAAATCCACCAAATACCTCTTACGGCAACTAGCCAAAAAATATTTGCCCGAACAGTTGATTAATCAGCCCAAAAGAGGTTTTGAAATCCCTCTAAAAAACTGGGTTGATGGCCAGTTAAAGGATATGATTCATGGCTATCTTTCGCCATCCGGAGCCTTCTGTAAACAATTTGTAGACAAAAAATTCGTTGATCAATTGCTGGGAAACAAAATAACCATATCTGCTGAAAAACGAGCCAAAATACTTTGGACTTTGTTATCATTGGAAATCTGGCATTCAAAGGTTTACCAAAGCAAAAAAATTACTTTCGAATATGCGTGAAAGATAACTCTCAGGATGCCGGGCAAATGCTACACTCCTTGTAGTCAGCGTTCTACACAGATTTACATAAGTATTATTTAATGAACAGGTTATAAAAAAATGTTCAACCCCGGTTGTAGCACCCCGGAGCCATACAATATTCAGATATCCCGAACGTTTATATTAAGAGAAGGTGACAATCGTATTGCTTGTCACCATTTCAATAACAATCCAAATCTTATGATACTCATTGGTTATTCTGGCCATTCTTACGTTATCAATGGGATTCTCAATGCACAGGGAATTCGGGTAACCGGGTATTGTGACAATAGTGAAAAGCAATATAACCCGCTCTCCATTCAATATTTTGGTACTGAAACATCCTCCTCCGGATTAGAAGCAATAAAAAGAGATGGTTTTTTTATTTCAGTGGGCAACAACGGATTAAGAAACAAAATCAACGGGAATCTAAAAAGATATGATCTCTTTCCAATAAATGCGATCCATCCAACTTCGGTTATTGACCAAACTTCTTCTATCTCAACCAGGGGTGTAATGATCTGTACTTATGTGGTGATCAATGCCTTCGCAAAAATAGGAATGGGAGTTATCTGTAATACAGGGAGCATAATAGAACATGAATGTGTAATAGGAGATTTTGCACACATAGGCCCGGGAGCTATTTTATGTGGGAATGTTCATGTTGGTGAAAATACGATGATAGGTGCAGGTGCGGTGGTTCGTGAAGGAATTAGAATCGGTAAAAATGTGATAGTAGGTGCTGGTTCAGTAGTGGTAAATGATATCGAAGATGAGAGGAAAGTAGTGGGAAATCCGGCACGTCAGATAAATTGAAAATCCATATTTAAAATCCATCCTATGTTGGTAAACAACATTCCCGGCAACTCACCTGAAAAAATCCTGGTAACAGGTGGAGCAGGTTACATTGGCTCTGTGCTGGTAAGGCAGCTTCTTGCTAAAGGCTACCAGGTGAGAGTGTTAGACTCATTGAAGTTTGGCGCCCAGGCGCTGGATGAAGTTATTGAAAATCCTCTTTTTGAATTAATGGAAGGTGATATAAGAAATGATAAAGACCTGGATAAAGCTCTGCAAGGTGTACATGCAGTGGCCCACCTGGCTGCTATAGTTGGTGATCCCGCATGTAAAAAATTCAACGTCGAAGCTCAGGAAACCAATTGGGAAGGATCAGTAAAACTATTTGAGAAAGCTAATGCATTTGGTGTAAAAAGATTCGTCTTCGCAAGTACCTGTAGTAATTATGGTAAAATGTCGAACCCCAATGAATTTGTTACAGAAACTTCCGAGCTAAAGCCCATTTCATTGTATGCAGAATTAAAAGTAAAGTTTGAAAAGTATTTATTAGAAACACATAAGCACTCTGCAATCTGTAGCACAGCTCTGAGATTTAGTACTGTTTATGGATTTTCGCCCAGGCTAAGATTTGACCTGACCGTTAATGAATTTACAAGAAATGCGGCCATTAACGGAGAACAGGAAATATGGGGACAACAATTCTGGAGACCCTACTGCCATGTAGTTGATCTGGCACGTTCAGTAGTACTTGTTTTTGAAACAGATGAGGCTAAAATACGTGCCAATGTATTTAATGTAGGAAGCACAGAAGAAAATTATAATAAGGGAATGATCATGCACGAGATAGCCAAAATAATCCCTGAGGTGAAGATTAATTATGTAACGAGTGCCGACGACCCAAGAGATTACCGTGTAAACTTCGATAAAATTAAATCGGAATTAGGTTATACGATTACCAGGAAGGTAAAGGATGGCATTAATGAGATCTATTCTTTCATAAAACTTGGTACGATCAATCCATTTGAGCGACGGTTTACAAACTTGTGATCCTGCTTAAAAACACAATTTATTTTTCAAGTATGTTATTATTATCTGGTCCAAATATCTCGGGGAACGAATGGAAGTATATGAAGGACTGCCTTGATACTGGTTGGGTAAGCAGTGTAGGGGGGTACGTTGATAAATTCGAACTCATGAACGCCGAATTCTCCGGCGCAAAATATTGTGTAGCTACCAGCAGTGGAACAACGGCATTACATATTTGCCTGATCCTTAATAATGTACAGGCAAACGATTATGTAATTGCCCCGAATATCACATTCATTGCAAGCATCAACTCTATCAAGTACACTGGTGCAGACCCTATTCTAATTGATGTTGATCCGGCAACCTGGCAAATGGACCTGCAACTTTTAGAGGAATTCCTTCAGGAGGAGACACGGATTGATGAAAATGTTTGTGTACTGAAAAAGGATGGCCGAAAAATTAAGGCAATTATGCCGGTTCATGTACTAGGGAATATGTGCGATATGGATAAATTGATGATGCTTGCTGAAAAATATAAGCTTGTTGTAATCGAAGACTCTACAGAAGCATTAGGATCTTATTACAAAGGAAAGCATGCTGGCACGATTGGCCATATGGGAACTTTTAGCTTTAATGGAAATAAAATTATTACTACAGGTGGCGGTGGAATGATCCTCACTGATGATCCGGCCCTGGCAAAACGTGCAAAGCATCTTACAACCCAGGCTAAAAGTGATTCTTTTGAATATATTCATGATGAGATCGGTTATAATTACAGGCTGGTTAATACAGCTGCAGCTATGGGTGTTGGGCAAATGGAACTTCTTCCAAAATTTGTTCTCCGGAAACATGAAATAGCATCTTTTTACCAGGATCAGCTTGCAGGGGTTGGCGATATAGAGTTTCAAAAGATCCATAAAGATGTTAATCCAAATTGGTGGCTGATAACTCTTAAAACATCCAGGCAGAATGCAATCCTCAAAATACTTAATGAGAATAAAATGCAAAGCCGGCCATTCTGGGTGCCAATGAACAAACTGACCATGTTTGCCAATAATATTTATTATTCGAAAAAGGATCATTCCCAGGAATTATATCAGTCGTGCGTAAGCATTCCTTGTTCTACTAACATAACAAACAATCAGATGGAAGCGGTTGCTAATAAAATCAAAGAAATATTTTAAATTTTTTTGTATGATTTATAAATTTACGAAACGAGTTCTCGACATTATCATTTCAAGCCTTGCGCTGGTGATTTTATTTCCCTTGTTCCTGGTGGTCATTGTTGTTTTGAGTATAACCGCTGAGAGAGAGGTGTTTTTTCTCCAAAAAAGGATTGGATTTAAAAACCGGCCCTTCTATATCTGGAAATTTGCAACGATGGTGAAGAATAGTGCAAATATCGGCACTGGGGTAATTACCACAAAAAATGATGCCCGGGTAACGAAGTTTGGTAAATTTTTACGCCTCAGTAAGATCAATGAATTGCCCCAAATAATAAATGTATTTAAAGGAGAAATGTCGATTGTAGGCCCAAGGCCTTTAATGAAAATAAGTTTTGACCTGTATTCAGATGAAATAAAAAGGACAATTT
>JADGPY010000252.1 GCA_017882205.1 Chitinophagaceae bacterium | reverse complement strand
TAATCGGGAGATCCTTGTTGCCAAAGCCAAAACCGGGATGGTATGTTATGATTATGTATTGAAGAAGATAACAGCTATACCCGAAAAGCTATTAAATATTCTAAATCATCCCGCTTTTTTAAGATAACCACATAGGCAGATAGGTTGTGGTTATCTTTCACATATTCCATATTCTCCAGCTTTCCTCCGCTTGTAATTCAAGCATCTGAAAGCCATTTTTTATCTGAGTTCCTTGCCCT
This sequence comes from Chitinophagaceae bacterium, assembly GCA_017882205.1. Lineage (GTDB taxonomy): Bacteria > Bacteroidota > Bacteroidia > Chitinophagales > Chitinophagaceae > Ginsengibacter. Next base: position 7,684 of record JADGPY010000252.1, on the reverse strand, counting down.
TCACCCTGAGAAAGAAACAATGTTTTTTGTGGATTATATGTAAGGTCGTATAAGTAGTGTGATGAAGTTAATAGACCATATGGTATTTTCGGAGAATTAGCTACATCAGGAAATGTTCCTACAGGAGTACAATTGATAATCACAGGGTATGAACGAATAATTTCATTATTAATAGCACTATAATCAATGTACCCCACTCCGCTCTTACTACAGCTAACAAATAATATTTCAATCCCCAACTTTCTAAGAACATATGTTACCGCTTTAGATGCGCCACCAGTTCCCAGTATCAATGCTTTAGTATGATTCGGTTTTAAGTTTGGCTTGAATGACTGCTCAAATGCAACTACGTCTGTATTATATCCAATCCATTTACCTCCTGTAATCTTAATACAATTGCATGCTTTGATGTCTATTACGATCTCATCCGAGTCATCCAGTAATTCAGTTATCTTTTCTTTATAAGGGATTGTTACATTTAGTCCTTCGAGAGATGGGATTGAAAGCATACGAAGTCTTAACCCATCTAATTTATCAAGTTCGTAATTTTCATATACACAATCTTTTATTTGTTCCCTTTCAAACTTTTCTGTGAAATACTTTTTAGAAAAAGAATGATCCAAGTGATATCCTATAAGTCCAAAAGTTCGCATAAATCAACATTTAAATAAATCTCTGCTACTCGCATAAGCTTACCTTAGAACCTGCCTGCGGTAGGCAGGCTTAGAACTTAGAACTGGGCGTTTTCTTTATCCAGGTATAAATGAAAAGTATCCCCACGCAAACCTATTCGCATTGCTTCAAGGGGAATAACTTCAGATGGTGCTATATTACCGAGGTTCACATTACATCCGAGCAGCTCAATGAAATACAACTGTTGTGCTTTTTGAGGAGCCTCCCAAAGAATTTTTTCTTCCGGGATCTGGGTTAATATTTCTTGTACCAACCCTTCTCTTACTTCGCCTGTCCCACGATAGATGCCAACATTACCAGCTTCCCTTGCTTCTGCAATCACATAGCTGGCCCCAGCCGCAAGCTCAGCTTTCATTAGCTCGATCCATTTATATGGAGGAATAATATGTGCGGCATCCTTACTGCCTACCTCACCTAAAACAGTGCCATACTTCATAAGTTTTTCGATATAACCACATTTTTCTGCGTGCGGAATATCGATGGACCCATCACTCACTTCCATATAATCTATCTTGAATTCCTTTAGAATATTTATATAATCCTGGAATTGATTCCTGATTAAAAAAGCTTCAAACAGGGTACCTCCAAAATAAATTGGAATATTATACGACTGGTAAACTTCAATTTTCTTCTTCAGGTCCGGAGTCACGAAAGCCGTACCAAAACCAAGTTTTACAATATCAACATGTGGATGTGCAACACTTAAAAAATTCTTTGATTCTTCAATGCTCAGCCCCTTATCCATTACCATAGTAATTCCGTAACTACGAGGCTTCATTTGTCGCTCTGGAATTTGTGTTAGATTGAAGTTCATTTTTCGATTTTTAAGTTGCGAAGATAAGGAGTAAGAACAGTTCTAAGTTCATAGAGCTTAGAACTGGGTCTCATTTGCGCTTATGTCTGGTAATCACATCTACCACCTGCTGGCTTTGTAATAGTGAAGGATTTAATTCAATGAATTGCTTTAGAAGCTTCGGATCGCTCCCCATAGCATGTTCAAGTTGAACCAGTGCCTCCTTGGATTTTCCAAGAGCAAAAAATATCGCAGATTTATAAAATAACAGTATAGGCTTATATCCTGTATTCTTAGAAGCATTGTATACCTGTTCAAGCGCCTCTTCATAAAATCCGGCGAGGTAAAGGCATCGCAATAATTCCTTCCAGCCTTTAATGTTTTTGGGCCGTGCCTTTATGAAATTAGAAAAATAGATCACAGCTTCCTTTGTTTTTCCCATTTCCATATAGCATTGTGCAAGTGCAAAATTGTAATCAGGCTTCGAACGATGTATCCGCATCGCATTTTCAAGATTCTTTACCGCACTTTCCCAATGTGATTCATTCATATAGGTGCAGGCGATTTTATAATACAGATGACTGTCCTCAGGATTCAAATGGGAGGCTTTCCGATAATGAAATCTTGCCTGAGCATAGTTTTTCAACTTCTCGTAGCAATGTCCGATCGCTTCATATATTACATCCTCAGGCCTCGTTAATTCCAGCACTTTTTGCAATACTTCTATTGCATCCTTGTATTTACGCATGCGTAAATAGGCATCCCCCATATTACGATATGCATAATCAAATTTTTCATCTATTGCAATGGCATACTGATAAGCATCAATGGATTTTTCGTACAGTTTAAGACCCTGGTAAGCAGCCCCGAGATTAAACCAGGCAAGTTCAGTATAAGGATGTTCATCAATTATTTGTTGATGAAGCTTAATACCCTCCTCATTTCGTCCCGTAAAATCAGTCCAGAAGCAAATTTTGTATAATGCTTCCTCGTTCACAGGATCCTGTTCAAGTATTAGTTTGAGGCAATTAAATACCTTATCAAATTCCTCATAATCATCGTACACATCAGCAAGTTCAAACAGTAGTTCGATTCTTTCTTCTCCCTCAAATGTATCTATTGCTTCCTCCAGTAAAGCAGCCGCCTTTTTCTGCTGGTCGAGTGCGAGATATGCATCTGTTTTCAGAATATAAAGGTTGATATCAGTACGGTCAAGTAATTCTGCTTTTTCGAGCAAAGTAAGTGCTTCCCGGTAGTGCCGTGTAGCAATCAGCAGATCTGCCTTTTTTATTTGTAAGATGGAGGAATAGGGATATTGTTCAATACCAAAATCTACCGCTTCAATTGCCGCTGACAGATCATCTCTATCATCAAAATAATCGACGATCCTTTCAAACGAATCCTCATCAATAAAAGAGTGGCTGCTTCCTTCTTTAAGATTATTATACTGCCTGAGCAATTCCCTCAGTTCTTCACGATCCTCGCGGTATGGATTTTCTCTCATGTAGTGAACGGTTAACTCAAATTACTGCTTTTTTGTAGATTCAGTCATATTTTTTACAGTTTCAGCTATATTTTTTACTGATTCAGCTATAATTTATTTGTTAGCCAACCTTTTCTTTATAGATTTAATCTATAGTAAAATAACATTTTGGAATACAATGTTAAATAAAAGTAAAATATATTGATGAGTGGTAGTGATTTTATCAATATAATGTGTTAAATTTGATCTGATAATTATTGTGATGACGCATTTTACAAAAATAATATTCTTAGTGGTCTTCTTTAACTGCGCTACCGCTCTGGGATCTGCAGATAGGGGAGGTTTTGGCAGGAGGAAAACTAAGACCCATCTTAATATTGTGACATTCAATACGTTAAAAAGATCTATTACCTTCAATCTACGGTTTGGTTTGACCTATAAAGGCAGTTTCATTTTAGATCAACAGCAGATTGGAAATTCAGTTTTTAACTCAACCTTACTCAGCTATAAAAAAGGGAACACTGTTTATATAATGCCTTATAAGCAAAAAGTGCTCATACCTTCTTATTCTCCTTCTACAGGCTATAAGCTCATCATCAGGCCCAAATAGGACCAATTTTTAATTGAATATAGCTTTCTCAACCTTTAATCGCTACGCGATTGGGCATTTAAAAATATAAATATAACACCGTATAATCTTTTATTTCCCCTTCTTTGTCTCCTCAAAATTCATTACTCGATAACCTGATTTGGGAATATCAAATTTAGATGCAGGAACAGCATCAAAGTTGATCTTGGCAAGGGTATATTTAAATTTCATCTTACCAGACTGCCATTCGTATTGCATGGCGATACCTGGCAAGGTTTTGAATTGGTATTCATAATCCTTGTTGGTCACATTTAGGTCTGGGCTGTAATACACAACAAAGGAACTTCCATCTTTTAATTTGGCAATAGTTTTTTTGCAGGTGTATCCAGCTATTACAAGTGTTTCATCGCTGGTTTCAAAAGAAATTCCTTCATATTTCCGATTCTTTTTCTCCCAATCTTCTTTTGTAAGTACGATCATAAGCTTCTGGCCACTGTAATCTTTCAATATCACACCACTACCTGACCTTGCATCATGTATGGTTGTTTCGCTGCCAAGCCCGCTGATCATCTCGCTCCTGCTTTGGCTTCCTTTGATATAAATGGTAGTTGTAGCCCCGTCCAGCATATCAGCCATTTTTGGCTCATTGCTACCCGTTTCTATTGAGATGGTATATTGTAAGGTTGCTTCAGAAATCGATTTTTGAGCTGATACAAAAAAAACACTTAAAATAAAAGCTGCAGATATTCCGGTCTTTAAGATGTTCATTGTAATAATAATTTATGAGACGTACCATCTGAGACGTACCATGGTACGTCTCTACGTTTAGACATTTAAAACGTCTGAATGGTTGCGTAGAGACGTAGAACGCTATGTCTCAGCACAGTACGTCTCTATTTCTCTATTTCGGCCTTTTGCCCGTTTTTTGTTGCATACCCTGCAATTTTTTATTGCTTTCCTGCATTGCCTCTACTTTTTGCTGCCACTTATTTTTAGTCTGGGGCTTCTTCTTGTTCTCTTCAAGTTGTGCCAGTATCTTCTGATGATTAATGATGTACTTCTGAATCACAAATTGTATCAATAAGGTGATGACGTTTGATACCGAATAATACCAGGTTAATGCTGAAGGTTGGTTATTGAATACTCCCAACAAAATCACAGGGAAGATAAAAGGCATGTATTTCATTACAGGATTGTTGTTGTCCTGCATATTGCTCATTCCGTACAAAGAGATTAACAAGCTGGTAATTACAGCGAACACAGTAAATAAACTGATATGACTTCCGTATAATGGAATATTGAATGGAAGATTATAAATGGAATCATACGCAGAGAGGTCTTTCGCCCACCAGAAGCCTTGACCCCGTAATGCAATATTCGAGTTAAAGAAATTAAATAATGCAAAGAAGATTGGAATTTGTAGCAAGGCTGGTATACAGCCTCCTAATGGGTTCACACCGGCAGCTTTAAATAATTTCATTTGTTCCATTCCAACGGCTTGTTTGTCGTCTCCCAACCTGGCTTTCATTGCATCTATTTCAGGCTTTAATAACTTCATTTTTGCCCCGCTAAGATAACTCTGGTAGGTAAGTGGAGAAATCAACAGCCTGATGATAATGGTTAGTAATGCGATCACTAATCCATAGCTCTGTATCTTACTGCCCATGTAATTAAATACAGGCATTATAAACCCGCGATTAATGTATTTTACAAAGGCAAAAATTCCGTTACCAAGAGGAACAATATTCTGCATCTGGTTGCTATATGATTTCAGAATTTTATAATCACTTGGTCCATAAAATAGCTGCAATGAAATGCTTGCATTTGATCCTGGGTTTACACTGATCCTGCAATTAGAAGTTGCCTGGGCTATCACATGTGTATTGGTATCTGATGGCACGGTCCATTGAATCTGGGCAGATTGGAATTTACTTTTTGCAAGGATCGCTGAAGCAAAGAATTGTTGTTTGATCGTGATCCAATCTACAGGCTTTTCAAATTTTTTATCCCCATTACTAGTGCCAAGGTTTTCAAAATCATAATCACCATCCTTTACATAACAAATGTGCGATTGTTGCTTTTCATGACTAATGTCTTTCTCTAACTGAACGGCCTCGGCCTGCCAGTTAAGATTCAAGGTATTTTGAGTTAACAACTTATCTGCCCCCGTCATTTTTATGATAAGATCCACCATATAATCATTAGCTGGTATTATATACCTATGCTCAATAACATTGCCGTCGGAAGTAGGTAAGGTGTAAACAAGGGTTTGTGAACCATCGGCAGCCTTCTCTACGGGCGAAACATGGAAAAGTATATCAGAGGTTTGTGGCGTTAACTGGCTGCCTGTATTGATCGCATAGCTGATCTTATTGAAACTGCCATTCTGAAGTATTAGAGGGAGACCATTAAATGATTTAAACTTTTTTAGTTCAACGATTTTAGGTTGTGCACCTTTATTAGTAAATGAGATTTTGAGGATTTCATTCTCTACAACTGTCAATTGTTCTGTACCTGTTGAATCTTGTATCAGCGAACCTACCGCCATCTGCTTTGTGGTAGAATCGTGTCGCAAAGAATCTGTTGTTGCATGTAAGCTATCAGTTTTGGGTCTTAGCCTGTTTATTGAATCCTGAACATGCTGTTTTTCCTGTTCCAATTTCAGTTGGCTCTGACTATTGTAATAAAACATCCCAAAAAATAGAAGCGCAAGCAGCACAAAACCTATAACGGTATTTCTATCCATTCCCATAGTAAAAAATTAGTCGGCAAAGGTAGGGAAAATGCTGTGGTTATTTTTTTGAAGTATGCTTTGCAGCCGGTGCAGCTTTTACAGTAGCAGCAGCAGGTGTAGGCGCAGCAACAACAGCAGTTGGAGCAACTTTCTCCGCAGTAGCCTCCTCCTGTTTCAACAGGCGTGTCAGTGTAACAGATGCGATTGGGATACGTGGTGAATTCAACACCTCCATGTTCTCTGCTTTAACATCCTGAACACGAATGTTTTCATTCAGTTCAAGGTTGGTGAGATCCATCTCGATATTTTCAAGTAAATACCTTGGAAATGTCTTTACTTTTATAGATTTCATCTTTGTTACCAGCTTTCCTCCTGCTTTTACCCCTGCAGGAATTCCAGTGAATTTTAAAGGCAGGATTACGGTAACTTTTTTATTCTCTACAAGTTCAAGGAAATCGACATGTATTAACTTGTCTGAAACTTTGTCAAATTGAATATCCTTTAATACACACCTATAAGTTGTGCCATCTACACTTACGTCGGCCAGCATAAAATCAGGTGTGTAAACTATGCTTTTAAAAGCAGTTGCAGGAGCGGAGAAATTGATCTCTTTTGCACCACCATAAATTACAGCTGGCACTTTTTCCTCAGAGCGAAGCTGGCGGGTGGCTGATTTGCCAAATGCGGTCCTGAGTTGTCCTTCGATTGTAATCGTGTTCATATTAATAAATTTTGAGGCGCAAAAGTAAGCAAAATAATTAAGATAACCACATAGGCGAATAGGTGTCTGAACCTTGATTCGCTTGATTATTTCTTATTCAGCATCCTGCTCCTCAAAAACAAGCTATTAATGCTCTTATTCTCAAAAGCATTCCGAATAGCAATCGCAAAAAGATCTGCTACCGAAACTACTTTTATTTTAGGAGTAGATTGATGTAAAGGAATCGTATTACAAACAATCAATTCAATCAGGGCGCTGTTTTCAATATTCTCGTACGCATTTCCGCTTAGAACAGGATGTGTACAAAAAGCCCTTACACTCCTTGCGCCCTTGTCCATCAATAATCCTGCGCTCTTGGCAAGTGTACTGCCCGTATCGCAAATGTCATCTATCAATACAATATCACGGTTTGTTACATCTCCGATAACAACCATACTGCTGATCTCATTTGCCCTTTTGCGATGCTTATCGCAAATAACCATTTCCACTTCAAAATAACTGGCGATCTCACGGATGCGGTTAGCACTTCCAACATCCGGGGCTGCAAAAGTTAGATTTTCCAATTTCAGATCCTCAATATAGGGTATAAAGATGGCTGAAGAGTCAAGGTGATCTACAGGAATATCAAAATATCCCTGTATCTGTGGTGCATGCAGATCCATCGTAATAAC
>JADGPY010000251.1 GCA_017882205.1 Chitinophagaceae bacterium | reverse complement strand
CCATGTCTACTTCCTTCATCGAACGGTTAACTTCCTCTTTGATCTTATCGAAATCAATCTTGTTAATAGATTCCTGTACTTGCTTTGATATTTTTTCAAAGTCAATATCTTTGAGCTGGCTTCCTACATTTTTCATCTGGATGTCAAGTTCCTTCATGGCTTTATCCAGGTCTTTCATATCTATATCTATGTCATGATGGTTGCTTCTGGGAACCGTGTCCAACATTGACTTTTGATTTTTTTGGTTAACCTTAGACGAATCCTGGAATGCCATTACTGCAACAGCAATTGAAATAATTAAACCCAGGGATACAATAACTTTTGTTTTTGAATGAATGTTCATGGTCTCATATTTGATGATTAATAATTATGTTACGAATGTCTTCGTATTCAAATATACGATCTTGTTCGTATATAGTTACATTTTTTGATAAAATATTTTTTTGCCCCTTTTTATTCCGACTTTTATAGAAATATAGATTGATGGCAGTTGAAACATATAATACCACTTCTGAGCATGTAGGTAGTTTCAGGAGGATTGTGGGAAATGAGTTTGTTTTTTCAGATGATGAATCCTTATCTATCTATTCTCATGATGAAACTGAACATTTGCACTATTTACCGGATTTAGTTATTAAGCCAAGAACAGCAGTAGAGATAAGCGAAATTTTAAAGATCTGCAATCAATTCAGGATACCAGTTACGCCACGAGGCGGTGGTACCGGACTTAGCGGAGGCGCTTTGCCCCACCTCGGTGGAATAGTGATATCCACAGAACGCATGAACGATATTATTTCTATAGATGAGAGAAACTTGCAGGTAATTACCGAGCCGGGGGTTATCACTGAGATATTGCAAAATGCTGTTAAGGAAAGAGGATTATTTTATCCTCCGGATCCAAGCAGCCGGGGTTCATGCTTTATTGGAGGTAATATTGCCGAAAACAGCGGGGGGCCTAAAGCTGTGAAATACGGAGTGGTAAAAGACTATGTCCTGAATCTTGAGGTGGTACTTCCAACCGGCGAGATTATCTGGACAGGATCAAATGTGCTTAAGAATTCTACAGGTTATAATCTTACACAATTAATGGTTGGGAGCGAGGGTACCCTGGGAATCGTAACCAGGATCGTACTACGCCTGATACCATTACCAATGTATGATCTTCTGATGCTTGTTCCGTTTAGAAGTATTGAAAAGGCTAGTGAGGCTGTGAGCGCTATTTTCCGCGCAGGGTATACTCCCAGCGGACTGGAGCTGATAGAAATTGATGCGTTGCGCATTGTTGCCACCTTTGTCCAGAGTACGGCCATTCCTATTACAGACGACACTGCAGCCCACCTGATAATTGAAGTAGATGGCAACCACCTGGATACATTGATGCTGGATATGGAAGCCATTTCGGAATTACTTGCTGGATACGATTGTGGTGAAATATATTTTGCTGATAATGCAGTTCAGAAAGCAGAGTTATGGAAGTTACGAAGAAGGGTAGCCGAAGCTGTTAAGATCGATGGGTATACAATAGAAGAAGATACCGTGGTTCCTCGTGCTGAGCTACCCGCACTTATTAAAGGCATGAAACAGCTTGGTATAGAATATGGCTTTAAAGCGGTGTGCTATGGCCATGCAGGTGATGGGAATTTGCATATTCGCATTAAAAAGGAAGGTACTGAAAATAGCCAGGATAATCCGGAAATGGTAGTTTCATTGCGTGCCTTATTTAAACTGGTGAAATCGCTGGGTGGCACGATAAGTGGAGAACATGGAATAGGGTTGATTCAAAAAAATTTTATGGATGTAGTATTTAGCCAGGTCCAGTTAGATCTGATGCGTGGAATAAAGAGATTATTTGATCCCAATAATATTTTGAATGCAGGCAAAATATTTGATCTTTCAAAAACAACCCTTCAATGAAAAAATCTTTATTATTTATTGTTGTTATTCTTTACTCGCTGATGACTAATGCGCAGGACTCAAATAATAGAAAAAAATGGGATCCGGAAAATTTATTTGTTGGAGGGAGCATTTCCCTTGGCCTTGGTGGCTATAATAATGAATTTGTTGCCGGATTACACCCGCATTTTGGATATACCCTGGCGAGTTGGATAGATGTAGGTACAGTAATAAATTTTGAGTATTATAGTACGAGAGATGCGTATAATAATAGATACCACAATACTACCTATGGCCTTGGAGTATTTAGCAGGATATACCCAGTGCAATTTATTTTCTTGCAAGTGGAGCCGGAGTACAACTTCATTGCAGTAAAATATTTACCCGATGGAGGTCCTGTGCTAAAGCAAACAGTACATGCACCAAGTTTATTAGTGGGTGCAGGCTACACAACTTCGAGGTCAGATAAAAATACATTTACTTATCTGAGTATCCTGGTCGATGTACTTAAAGATCCTAACTCCCCTTATTTAGATGCAAACGGAGATTTCATCCCGGTTGTGCGGGCGGGAATTAATATTGGGTTGGCAAGGAGGCAGCGGAGATAAGCATTTCTCATAATAATAACTCTTCAGGTGTATTTATTATGGTCATTCTTTTTAAAATGGTATCATACAAAAAACATTCTTCTTCCATCTTTTTAAGATGAAGGATCAGGTGATCATAAAATCCGGCAGAATTCAAAACAAAGATCTTTTTATTATGAATGCTTAACTGATTCCATGTCAGCATTTCAAAGAATTCATCAAGTGTTCCATATCCTCCTGCTAAAATAATTGCAGCATCACATTTCTCATACAGCATTGCTTTTCTCACATGCATATCTGCAACTTCATGAAGCTCGGTAAGTCCCATATGCTGATGCTCCCATTCTATCAATACTTTCGGTATAACACCTATAACTCTTCCTTTTTTTTCAAGAACCGCATTGGCTATTGCTCCCATAATCCCTTTATTACTGCCTCCATAGACAAGAGTTATATCTTTTTGAGCAATAATGTATCCCAGTTGCTTTGCATGTTCAATAAAAAGTGGATTATTACCAGATTTGGATCCACAAAAGGCCGCAAGGGATTTGATTGACATAATTTTATTTATCTTGAATAAAATTCAAACTAATAAGTTTGATTACCTAATTTATAACAGTTCTAAACCTACCAGTCGGCAGGCAGGTTTAGAAGTTTTTTATTCAGAAATATAGAATATTTATGAAATTTAATTAAAACTTTTTAACTTCTAAACCAAATGACTTACCAACTAACTTAGAACCTGCCGGCCAGCAGGCTTAAAACTTAGAACTTAGAATTTTTCAATTTTTCATTACTAATAGCCCCACATGTCTCCTTCTGTTTTATTGTCATTCATAGTTGGTTACTTTTTAATGCTAATTATGATCTCATACTTTACCTCAAGGAGATCTTCGGATAATTCAACCTTCTTTATTGCGAACAGGAAATCCAAGTGGTACCTGGTAGCATTCGGAATGATTGGCACAGCACTAAGTGGGGTCACTTTTATATCTGTTCCCGGCGAGGTTGGGAATGCTGCCGGGGCGCAATTCAAATATTTTCAATTTGTGCTTGGTAATGCAGTTGGATATGTAGTTGTAGCAACCATTTTGCTTCCATTATACTATCGTATGAAGCTCATATCTATTTATGAGGTTATTGAAAGAACCCTTGGTAAAGTAAGCCACAAAACTGCAGCAGCCATTTTTCTCTTATCAAGGACCATCGGATCATCATTCAGGTTGTACCTGGTAGCCATTGTTTTGCAACGCTTTATTTTTGATTCTATGGGGGTTCCTTTCTGGTTTACGATTGTGATCTGCCTGATGTTGATTTGGGGTTATACATTTAAAGGGGGGCTCAAAACAATCATAATTACTGATACCTTGCAGACCGTATTCCTTGTTGCTTCAGTATTTCTATCGATCTATTTTATTTGTAGAAGCATGCACCTGAATATTGGGAGTGCTTTTGAAACAATTAAACATAGCGGCTACTCGAAAATATTTTTTACAGAAGACTTTATTACCAGTAAATTTCATATATCCAAACAATTACTGGGAGGTTTGTTTGTTACAATTGGGATGTTTGGGTTAGACCAGGATCTGATGCAAAAAAATCTTAGTTGCAAAAATATACATGATGCGCAAAAAAATATGTTCACTTTTACCCTGGTTTTTGTAATCATTAATTTATTTTTTCTTAGTGTGGGCGCATTACTCTATATCTATGCCCATAGCAATAATATTGCGGTGCCACTGGATTCTACCACCCTGAAACCAAGAACCGATTATCTTTTTCCGGAGATCGCTTTAAATCATTTTAAGGGTATCCCTGCAGTGGTATTTATGCTGGGACTCACTGCCGCAACTTTTGCAACGACTGATTCTGCCCTTACAGCCCTGACTACATCATTTTGTGTTGACTTTCTTGGATTCGACAAAAAGGAAAATGAAAATGATAAGAACATGGTTAAAAAAAGACATTTTGTGCATATTGGCTTTTCTATCCTGATCCTGATCGTGATTTTGTTGTTCAAAATTTTGAATGATGCCTCTGTTGTAAGTGCGATATTCAAAGTGGCAACATTTACTTATGGGCCATTGATTGGATTGTATGGCTTCTCATTATATGCAAAAAACAGGTCAGTAATGGATAAGGCTACGCCAATTATATGCATATTGGCTCCCTTACTATGTTTTTTCCTGGATAAATATTCAACAGTTTTAATGGGAGGCTATGTTTTTGCTGAAGAGCTCATCATTGTAAATGGCCTTCTTACTTTTGTAGGCCTGTTTCTTGTATCAAAAAGAAAAGTTAGTTAAGGATATGTTAGAAATTGTAAATAGTATGGCTGAAAAGTATGCCGCCGGTTTTACTTCAAAAGAAGATAAGCTTCTGGCTGAAATTTCCAGGTTTACTAACCATCATCATCCTCACGCTCAAATGCTTAGCGGTCATGTACAGGGAAAATTCCTTGAGATGATGAGTTGCTTATTAAGGCCCTCGAGAGTGCTGGAGATTGGCACTTTTACCGGATATAGCGCCCTATGCCTGGCGAAAGGCCTGCAGGCTAACGGTATGCTGCATACGATAGAATTGAGGCTGGAGGACGCTCAAACTGCTAAGGGGTATTTTAAGAAATCATTATATTTTAATAGAATAATTTTGCACCAGGGCAATGCGCTTGATATCATTCCGTTATTAAATGAAAAATGGGATATTGTTTTTATTGATGCCGATAAAACTGGTTATATTGATTATTACGAATTAACTTTGCCCCAGGTTAATACCAACGGGTTGATCATTGCAGATAATGTACTGTTTCATTCGGAGGTATTGGAACAGAATATAACAGGCAAAAATGCAAAAGCTATTCATGCATTTAATCAACATGTAGCTGCTGATAACAGAGTAGAACAAATGATGCTAACTTTAAGGGATGGCGTATTATTAATTCGGAAATTATAGCCGTTATTCATTTATTATATTCAATAGCCTTATAATCTTAATGAAAAAACTATTCTTATTTACAATCCTTGTCAACTTCATCCTGCTGGCGGCTGCCCAAAATTATACGGTAGATCAATATATTCAGATGCACAGGGAGTTGGCTATCCGTGAGATGAAACGCATGGGTGTTCCGGCTGCGATCACATTAGCGCAAGGTTTGCTTGAAACTGAAAATGGAAACAGTGACCTGGTAAAAAAATCCAATAATCATTTTGGAATAAAATG
>JADGPY010000250.1 GCA_017882205.1 Chitinophagaceae bacterium | reverse complement strand
CGCCGACTCATCTGAATAACATCCCCATTACTTAATGCCAATTTAGTGCTGTCGAATATTTCGGTTACATACATCCTGTTAATGAGATGTGTTCTATGAATTCTGCAAAACATATCAGATGGCAACTCATTACTTGAAGTCTGATATCAAATGAATTGAAAAATCATTGCATATGTCACGGCTTATAACCGATACCTCATTATCTTGCATCCATGCAGCAATATCTCCTACTTCTATCCCATATCCTGGAAAATGGAACCGATAAAGGTGATCGCACAGGCACCGGAACCAAAAGTGTTTTTGGTTACCAGATGCGCTTTGATCTGAGCAAGGGATTTCCAATGGTTACAACCAAAAAACTTCACCTTAAAAGCATTATCTATGAATTGCTATGGTTTTTAAAAGGTGATACGAATATTGGCTATCTGAAAGAAAATAATGTTCGTATCTGGGATGAATGGGCAGATGAAAATGGAGACCTTGGGCCAGTGTATGGAAAGCAATGGAGAGGCTGGGAAGGTAGCGATGGAAAAGAAGTTGACCAGGTAAGTGATGTGATCCAACAAATAAAGATCAATCCAGATAGCCGCAGGCTGATCATTAGCGCGTGGAATGTTGCAGACCTTCCAAAAATGAAACTAATGCCTTGTCATTGTTTGTTCCAGTTCTATGTTTCTCCAGGTAAAAATGGTGAGCACGCCCGCCTCTCTTGCCAGTTATACCAGAGAAGCGCGGATGTTTTTTTAGGAGTACCGTTCAATATTGCCTCTTATGCATTGCTTACAATGATGATCGCCCAGGTATGTGATCTTGAACCAGGCGAGTTCGTACATTCCTTTGGTGATGTTCATCTTTATAAAAATCATTTTGAGCAGGCCAGGTTGCAGTTAGCAAGAACTCCATTTGCGCTTCCAAAAATGAAGATCAACCCTGAAGTAAAAGATATTTTTCAATTCAGGTATGAAGATTTCCAGTTGGAAAATTATGAGAGCCATCCGGGGATAAAAGCATCTGTGGCGGTATAGTTTGGAGATTATTTTGAATTATTCCTTCAGTCTATAGGTCATTTTAAATATACTTTCTTCTATCCCGTACCGGTCGCCATTATTATCCACTAAATAACCACCTGCCAGGATGTTCATTTTCTCGCCCCAGGGTGCTGTAAATGCTACATTTCTATCGGTTTTAATGGCCCTGACCTCTCCCATTGCTTTAAATTTTCCATCAGGTAGCTTTTCATATAATTTTGAAAACTTATCACTCTTAATAATATATTCTTCACCCCCCGGATTGGTAACTATAAAATCGCCTTGCCCGGCCTGGTTCTTTGTTTCCTCCATTGTACCCCCTTTAGTATTTACCCTGGTTACAATTTTTTCACCTGGCTTCGCAGGTCGGGCTTCAACAATAGCATACTTTTCGTACATCGGCGCATTTTTAAAGTTGGTGTCGAATTCAACAGACCCCAGATCGATTGATATAAAACTTTGTTCTTTATCGTTCACTTTTAAAATTGGTTATTTATATAAATATAAATAGAATTTTGTGCTTGGAGACGTTGCACAGCAACGTCTCCTGAAAATACATAAACCCGAAGTTCCTACAACCATTGTACATTTACTTAGAAATAAGAAAACATTACTAACACCATTAAAACAATAAACCGATAACGATGGTCATATCTCACCTCGTCGCCGTATCTGAGAATAGTGTGATTGGAAAAAAGAACAAGATTCCGTGGCACCTTCCAAATGATCTGAAATTCTTTAAAAATAAATCCTGGGGAATGCCGGTGATCATGGGTCGGAATACATATGAATCCATTGAAAAGCCTTTGCTGGGACGTATCAATATTGTTATTACTTCCAAAGAAGACTGGCAACGCGAGGGAGTTACCATTGCACATAGTATTGATGAAGCTGTTGATAAAGCCTGTGAAAGTGATTGCAATGAGATCTTTATTATCGGTGGTGGTGAGATTTTTAAACAATCGATGGATATTGTTAACAGGATCTACCTCACACGTGTGCATACTACCATCGATGGTGATACATTTTATCCTTCCTTTGACCAGGATAAATGGAAATTGATCTCCGAAGATCCACATCCTAAAGATGATAAACATGCTTTCGCGTATACATTCCAGTTATGGGAAAAAAAGTAGGTCCTTCGTCAGAGTAGTATGGCCAGCAATAATTTTAGCGCTGGCATACAGCATTGAGCTTTTCAAAATTCCATTGCTGAAATATTCATTGACCCTTCTTTTTGTTGTATTATCATGTATTCATCTTTTTTGGAAGGGATTGTACTACAATTATCTGATGTGAAAGAGTTATAATTTTATGTATTCCAGGTTTAAACTTTTAAGAAAATACTGTCAATATAATTTTAATGCCAGCAATGGTAAGGGGCATGGTGTTCATTCACCTTTTGTGTTTGATTTTATTACAAAGGTCTTGCAAGACAAAAAGATCTATCCCGCATATAAAAAAATAGAAAAGCTCAGGGAGCAGATGCTGCAGGATGATAGAGAAGTGGAAGTGGCAGATATGGGAGCCGGATCATCAGTCAATAAATCCTCAACAAGAAAAATAAAGGCGATTGCAAGAACTTCTTTGAAGAATAAAAAATTCGGGCAATTGCTTTTCCGGATCGTTCAATATTATAAACCTGCAACTATTATTGAACTGGGCACATCATTAGGAATTACTGCCTGCTATCTTGCTGCAGGAAATCCAGATGGTGAAGTATACACATTTGAAGGAGCAAAAAACGTGGCCTCTATTGCGATTAATAACTTTGCCACCTGCCGATATGAAAACATTGATCTCGTGGTAGGAAATTTTGATAATACCTTACGGGAAACCCTGGTCAATATTTTCAAATTAGACCTCGCATTTATTGATGGGAATCATAGAAAAATACCCACCCTGGATTATTTTGAATTACTGTTGAAAAAATCAAATAACGAATCAATCTTTATTTTCGATGATATTCACTGGAGCAGCGAAATGGAAGAAGTCTGGAAAGAGATCAAACAACATCCAGCGGTAACATTGACCGTAGATCTTTTTTTCGTAGGCCTTGTTTTTTTTAGTTCGCAATTCAAGGCGAAGCAACATTTCACCATAAGGTACTAAATTTGCATATCTTAGAACCCATATTAATCTATATATAATCTATGATCATTGGTCTTTTGAAGGAACCTTCACCTGAAACGAGGGTATCCCTGTTACCTGAACATATCACTATTCTAAAAAAATGGAATGTTGATGCAATTATAGAATCCGGTGCAGGAATAAATGCACTTTCAAGCGACCAAAACTACGAGGAAGCAGGTGCAAAGATCTTGTCCCGCGATGAAGTTTTAAAAAATGCCAACATCCTATTGTCCATTGACAATTTATCATCCGATGACATTGGTAAAATAAATGATGGAACTATCCTGCTGGGAAATTACCAGCCCCTGTTCAATCCTGGCCTTATGCAGCAATGGGCTTCCAAAGGATTTACAGTCTTTAGCATTGATATGATTCCAAGAACTACTCGAGCACAAAGCATGGATGTATTGAGCAGCCAGGCTAACATTTCGGGTTATAAAGCTGTTCTGGTGGCGGCTAATTTATTTCCAAGATATTTTCCAATGTTCATGACAGCAGCAGGAAGTATTCCACCAGCAAAAGTGTTGATCCTCGGAGCTGGGGTTGCAGGGTTACAGGCAGTTGCTACTGCAAGAAGGTTGGGAGCGGTTGTAGAAGTATTTGATACCCGTCCGGCAGTAAAAGAAGAAGTAATCAGCCTGGGCGGTAAATTCGTTGAAGTGGAAGGTGCAGCGGATGCAAGTAAAGCGGGCGGATATGCTGTTGAACAATCGACAGATTTCCTTAACCGGCAGAAAGAAAAGATAGCAGAAAGCGTTGGTAAGGCAGATATTGTGATCACTACAGCACAGATCCCAGGAAAGAAAGCACCCATACTTATCACTACTGCTATGGTTGAGAAAATGAAAAATGGATCAGTGATCATAGACCTTGCTGCGGCGAGTGGCGGTAATACAGAGCTTACCCAGGATGAGGTAACTGTAAAGCATCATGGGGTAAGTATTCTTGGTAGCTCACGCCTACCATCGACGATGCCTTTTGATGCAAGCAAATTATATGGAAAGAACATCCTGAATTTTTTGCAACTCATCATTAACAAAGAGGGAGGTATTAACCTGAATTTTGATGATGACCTTGTGAAAGGTGCATGCATTACGCATGGAAAAACGATTACTAATAATAGAGTGGCGGGATTAATTTGAGCCAAAATTTTGCCACAAAGACAGGATGACACAAAAAAGCATTAAGAACAACTAAATCATATCCCACATGCATTCAATACTAACCTTCTTTAATGATCACATCCAGATGATCTACATCGTGATCTTATCTATATTTCTCGGCATCGAGGTGATAGGCAGGGTACCCAGTGTATTGCATACCCCATTGATGAGTGGCGCAAATGCCATTCACGGTGTTGTGATCATTGGCGCCATCATCGTTACGGGCAAGGCTCAGAGTGATAACTACTTTGCGTTGATCCTCGGGTTCCTTGCCGTAGTGCTCGGAACACTAAATGTGGTGGGTGGTTTTGTGGTCACCGACAGGATGCTTGAAATGTTTAAATCTAAAAAGAAAAGCCCCAAATGAATATCTCTGTTCTTACTCTTTGTTACCTGGTGGGTTCCATAACTTTTATTATCGGACTAAAGATGCTGTCACATCCCGAAAGAGCACGCAGGGGTAATCTTATTGCAGCATTCGGAATGAGCGTTGCTATCCTTGGTACCATATTTTTATACGAAGATAATGATGTTCATTTTTTAGGTAATAAAGGAGTCATCTTTACTGCATTGGTCATTGGCGGTATTATTGGAGTATTCGCAGCAAAAAAAATAAAGATGACCGCCATGCCTGAGATGGTAAGTCTTTTTAATGGCATGGGAGGGGCGTGTGCTATGTTGATTTCGATC
Source organism: Chitinophagaceae bacterium (assembly GCA_017882205.1). Classification (GTDB taxonomy): domain Bacteria; phylum Bacteroidota; class Bacteroidia; order Chitinophagales; family Chitinophagaceae; genus Ginsengibacter. The sequence continues at coordinate 4,066 of JADGPY010000250.1, read as the reverse complement.
ATAGAATTTAATTACCAAAAATCTATGGCATTCAATCTTGGTACTGGTAACGTATTCACGGAAGTTGTTAGCAAGGGTGAGATTTTAGTGATCATATTGGGATTAATAATTGGGGCAGTTTCTTTTGCAGGCAGTATGATTGCATGGGGTAAGTTAAATGGGGTTATAAAAGATAAAATATTCAAAGGCCAGAGAATACTAAATTTCATTATCCTTCTTTTACTCGTAGGAACTGCATCCGTATTTGTATATGTAACTCCGGCAACCTCTGCTGAACTCAATAATACTGTAATGCCTTTTACAGATGGCACTTATGGCACTACAGCAATAGTTGCCGTCCATCTCTATATTTTTTACGGGGTACTTGCGCTGGCATTACTCTATGGAGTAATGTTCGTATTACCGATCGGCGGGGCGGATATGCCAGTGGTGATCTCCTTGCTAAATTCATTTACAGGGGTGGCTGCAGCCTGTGGAGGTTTTTTGTATAACAACCAGGTTATGCTCACGGGTGGTATACTTGTTGGTGCTGCGGGAACACTGCTGACCATCCTTATGTGCAAAGCCATGAACCGAAGCCTCGGCAGTGTACTGATTGGTTCATTTGGCGCCAAAGCAGTTTCTGGTCCAAGTAAAACTACCGGAGGTCATTATAAAGAGATCTCGTTAAGTGATGCCGCGATGTTGTTGGGCTATGCTAATAAAGTGATGATCGTTCCTGGTTACGGGCTTGCTGTTGCACAGGCACAGCATACCTGTCACGATCTTGAAAAAGTATTGATTGAAAAAGGGGTTGATGTAAAATATGCTATACACCCGGTAGCCGGAAGAATGCCTGGCCATATGAATGTCCTCCTTGCCGAAGCGGATGTTAGTTATGAAAAATTGCTGGAAATGGACACGGCAAATGATGAATTCAGAACAACGGATGTTGTACTAATTCTAGGTGCTAATGACGTGGTGAATCCTGCAGCAAAAAATGATCCGGGTTCCCCTATATATGGTATGCCCATACTTGAAGTTGAATTGGCAAAAACCGTGATCGTTAATAAGCGTAGTATGAAACCAGGTTACGCTGGGATTGAAAATGCCCTTTTCTACCAGCCTAAAACTTCCATGTTGTTTGGCGATGCCAAGAAAGTTTTGGAGAATCTATTAGCTGAGATCAAAAATATTTGATAAGATTGTCTGAACTATGATTTACCTGATTAAAGCCTGCCTGCCGGCATAGGCAGGGATTATCATGATTAAATAAATCGAATGAAAAAAATCTACTCTATTGTTCTCGTACTCCTTTTTATATGTAGCCATGCGGCAGAAGCCCAATTTTATAAATATGTGATCCGTTTTAAAGATAAAACAGGCACACCTTTCACGATCAGTAATCCATCTCAATTTTTATCTGCCCGTGCAATTGCAAGACGAACAAGGCAGCACATTGCCATTGATGAACTTGACCTGCCCATCACTCCAAGATATCTTGATAGTGTTCGTTTGGTCGGCAACGTTACTATCCTGAATAAATCAAAATGGCTGAACCAGGTATGTATTTTAACCACTGATCCTGCTGCATTGGCCCGTATTAATAATTTTTCATTCGTACTTGCCGAACAACCTGTGCAGCGACCACAAACCCCTTCTGCACCTATTAATAAATTCAATGAACCTATTGGCCAGACAACTCTGCCATTGGTAGCTCAAAACTCCCTTGATTATTTTAATTATGGAACCTCCTCTCCGCAGATACATATTCATGAAGGAGAATTCCTGCATAATCTTGGCTATACAGGTGAAGGGATGATGATGGCGATTTTAGATGATGGATTTAAGAATTATCAAACAATCACGGCATTTGATAGTGTTCGAAATAATAACCGGATCGTAGAGACCTATGATTATGTTGCTAATGATGCGAATGTAAATGATGATGATACCCATGGAATGTATTGCTTTTCCATCATTGCCGCTAACTGGCCTGGACAATTGGTCGGCAGTTGCCCAAGGGCTAACTTTTGCTTGTACAGAACAGAAGATGTTTTTACTGAATCACCGGTAGAAGAACAAAATTGGGTTGCCGCTGCTGAACGGGCTGATAGTAATGGAGTGGACGTTATTTCCACCTCACTGGGCTACACCACATTTGACAATTCTTTTTTTAATCACACCTATGCTGATATGAATGGGAAAACCACCATTGCTGCGAGGGGCTGCGCACTCACTGCAAAAAAAGGGATGATTTCGGTTGTAGCTGCAGGTAATGATGGTACTGGCGGCTGGCATTTTATTGGCACTCCGGCAGATGCGGATAGTATTGTTACTATTGGGGCTGTAAACAGCTCCGGTATAGTAGCCAACTTCAGCAGTTATGGACCTTCCAGCGATGGCCGTGTAAAACCAACCGTGGCTTCAGTGGGGGTGGGAACAGCGATCGCAGGTTTGAATAATGTTCCCACTTCCGGGAATGGGACTTCTTTTGCGACACCAAATATGGCAGGACTTATCACCTGCCTATGGCAAGCTTTCCAGGATTTTACAAACCTCGAAATAATTGAGGCAGTTAAACGAAGCAGTAGTATTTATTCCACACCCGACACCCGGATCGGTTATGGCATTCCTAATTTCCATAAAGCCTATGATGATCTTACACAACAAAGATTTGTACGTAGGATGGCAACTATTCTTGCAGGTGATTGGATGAAGGTGTATCCTAACCCATTTTATACCACCTTCACCGTCCTCATCAATCCTCAAAGAACAGCGAACGCAAACTTTACACTATATGATGCTGCGGGTAAATTATATCTTTCAAAAACAATAGCTCTGCAGCAGGGAATAACCCAATTTCTTAAATTTGATAATGTACAACCCATGGCGAGGGGGATCTATACTTTAAAATTTAATGATGGGAGTACGAAGAGGAGCGTAAAATTGGTGGTGGAGTAGCGGTCGGGGCGCTTCCAGCGACCTGAGCGCTAAGGGATAATAGGGCTTTAGCGTTCAGGTCGCTGGAAGCGCCCCGACCGCCGCAAACATTGTATCCGCATTCATATCATACCCCTTCAAAACACCTGCGGTCTCCAACGTAAGCTGCAGGTATTCTTTCATAAATGCCCCCACTTCCTCATTCTCTTTTTTGAAGACAGAGCATGTTATATATAAAAGCTTTCCTCCTGGTGCCAGGTAAGGAACAATATTTTCTAAGATCTGTTTTTGAAGAAGGCTATATTTTTTAATGTCTTCAACATCAAAGAAATATAACTGTTCCGGGGATCTTGACCATGTGCCAGAGCCTGTGCATGGGGCATCACAAATGATAAGATCAAACTGTGTGGGAATCGGGGATGGAGGGTGGATCTTTTTGCTTAGATCAGCAACAAAAGATCTATACTTTATTATTCCGGCTTTTGAAAACCTATTACTGAGATTCTCAAGTATTAATTTTCGTTTATCACTGACCGTTAAATCCATATTTGGAAATATATCCCAAACCATGATGGACTTTCCGCCACTGCCAGCACAGCAATCCCATACTCTTATATTAGGCGCAGGATCTGACAAGTGAGATTTTAATAGTTCACCCGTTTGTTGCGAATTGTAATCCTGGATAACTGCTTCCTCATCAAGATTCAGGATAGTATCTGCTTTGGTTCCATTGGGAAGGGAGAGGCAGTCATCAGTCAATTCACTATAAATTATTTTAGCATCATTTAATTTCCGCAGAACAACTTCTTTTTTACCCGGCCTTATCCTGATAAAAAGTTTGGGTTGTAGAAGAAAGGATAGTTCAAACGCATCCGCATCGATCCCATCGCTTAGTTCATTCTTATAAGGAAATATGTCCGAAATATCAATACCTGCGTCCATCTTTAGCCTGTTCAATTTTTCGGATATCCCATCTCCAATGTGGAGATCCCATCCTGGTTGTAAGTGCTGGAGTAAAGGATGTGAATCATTGTTACACAAAAAAAGGGCTGCCAATAATTTTTGTTCAACAGCTATATGTTTAGACGAATGGCCCAGCCTGTAATAGCAGTACATAAGCTCTGCGATTATCCTTCGATCGGAT
>JADGPY010000249.1 GCA_017882205.1 Chitinophagaceae bacterium | reverse complement strand
CACTTTGATGGAGGATCCTTGCAATGGCTAATCCATCTCCTCCATTATTTCCCTTGCCACAGAATATTGTAAAAGGCAAATTGGTTAAATGTTGCTCAATCAGCCACTGGCAACAAGCTATTGCAGCCCGCTCCAATAATAGAATGGAAGCCACAGGGTCATGGATGATAGTGTACTTATCCCATTCCTTTATCTGGGCTGCTGAAAATATCTTCAATGGGTTCTTTTGATAATAAAGGTAAACAAAGTGTTGCTCCTAACCCAAGGCTAAAGTGAATGAGAGAACAGCATACTTACGCACTAGCTCACTTTCCAAATATGTATCGCGCTGAAAAGCCAACACCAGAGCCCTCAAAGAAGATGCGTGGAGCCAGGTTCAATTCCGGCTTCCAATCGATGGAAAGATTTAACGGAATAGATGGAAAAGTATAATCAACACCTACAATACCTGCACCTCCAAAATAGTTGTTACTATTAACAAAAGCAACATAACCGCCGGCACCCATGAACCATTGCACATTTTCAACCGGCAAAGGTTTATAGATCTCATACAGCCCACATACGCCAAATCCATTGCTTAGGGACAAAATCCCTTCGAGGGCAGTCGATTCATTCAGAAAATGCCTGTAAGTTATCCCATTCTGAATTGCAGGAGAGGTGGGTCCAAGCCTTATACCTATTGCATCGGTGTAGTGCGGATTAACTGCAGGTTCATCGCTTTGTGAAAAACCCATGGTTGCAAGACTTATAAAAATAAGAGCGAGAGCAATAACAAGCAGGATCTTTTTCATATATGATTTTTCATTAGAACGCCAAAATAATGCCTGCCATTGATAACAATTTGTTAAGTATCACTATAACAATTTGTTAAGTCTCACTCAAATAGTTCCAGCTTGTTTTTCGGCCTTCTTTTTTCCTGCCAGTTAAAGTTTTTAAGAAAGTTCTGTTCTTCACGTATCTGGTGCATGGGAAACAACGTTCCTTTCACATTATTCACAAAGGTCACTTTATTCAATTCTTCTTTTATGAAATACAGATCAATTACGTCCCCGGTTGCCCTGTTCATGCCCACAAACGAACTATCATCGTCGAGCTTATAATAAATACTTTCAGCTGGAGAACCTTTTACCCTGACATAGTTAATTGATCCATCCATAAGATATGCGTTCACCGTTTTACCAGCCATCTGGTTATAGCGCCCTGCTTTCGTTTTGTTAATTATCATACCGCTATTAAAAACATACAGCCTTTCTGCTTTTTTATTTTTAGTAAAAAGATAGATAGTGTCCCCGGTTACCTGGCTTTTGCTGCTCCATATCACAGGATCGCGAAACAGGCGAAATATCGAATCCTGGTCTGAATAAAAAAGACTGTCACAAACGCTTTGGAGAGAGTCATTAAATATTCGTACATGATGAAATGCAAGAAAAAATCTTACCGTAGTATCTGAAGATAAGTTGACCACCTTAGTTTTTCTCAGGGTATCCAGCTCAATAGAATCTTTTGCCATACTTCGTGTAAGCATCGCTGTTGTATCAGCAGATTTTTTTAAGCGCCGGGAGGAATCAATTTTTGTTGCAACCGGTAGTTTCTTTTCCCTGGCTGTAATTCCTGAAAACAAAGTGTCGGCAGATATATAGGTACTGTCCTTCTCACGCCGGATGATCATCACCGGTTTTTTTGTAGCGCGGAATGCATTTGTGCGTGTATCCAGGTAAATCTGGCCTCCGAGAACAATCATCCCATTTGCAGAATCCTTAATAACAGCATTTCCTTCAAGCTCGGTGATCTCTGATTTTTTATCAATAGCGATACGGTCCGCCTGGTAGGTTCGTCCACTGCTATCCTTCATGAGCGTTCGGCTTCCAAAAAAGGCATCTCCGGTTTTCAGATCATAGGTTCCTTCTGTGGTATAGATAATTCCTTGTTTGTTTTTGATAGTGGTAGGTCCGGTCAGGGTAACCTTTTCGGTTTCCGTATTATAGATCAGCGAGTCTGCAGTAACATTATTATCTGGGCCGGTTATTCGTACATTATTCTTAAAATGGATTTCCTTAAAATCGGAAAAATAAGTACCCTCATTGCTGGTAAGTATTGTTTTGCCATTTATTACTTTGCCTCCATTTTTGTATGTCCCGATCCCGGTTCTGAGATTATACTCTAATTCATTTGTTGTAAGTGTTCCTTTCCTGTCCGATAACCGAACATTTTTTTTGAGATATGCGATCCTGTCATTCCCTACATATTTTAAATATTGTGCGTAAATATTCAATGTATCCGCATCGTTTATGTGGACATTACCAAATGATTCGATCGTACTCAGATGGCTGTTATATACCACACTGTCAGATTCAAAAATAGTCTTGCCTTCGCTGAGAATCGTTTGGCCGGCAAGGGTCTCCAGTTGGGTTACAGAATCAATCCTGATTCCCCGCTCTCTGAGTCCACGAATAATATGTATGATGCGAACCGTATCAGCAACAGGTGGAGTGGTAACCTGCGCAACTGAACCATCGGCGATTAGGAAAGAAAATAGGCAAATAAAGAGCGCTTTACTCATTTCTTCTTATGTGGAGGAACTTTTGTGCTATCATCCACCAAAGAACCTGTAAGGTAATCCCCCTTGTCTTTCTTACCAAAGACAGAAATGTTAACGTATCTTTTTGGATGTACACGAATGTCATCCAGCAGGATATTTAGCTTATTGGAAGTGGCAGTAAGATTGTCATACAATTTTGTATCATTCATAAGCAGACCTAATGATCCATTCTTGCTGTTTAGATTGCTATTGAGCTTCGCAACCCCCGCTTTAAGTTCGTTTACGGTATTGTCAAGGGTGGTAAGGGTTTTCTGGAAATCAAGATTTGCAAGGTTGCCCGTCGCTTTTTCGGCATTGGCCATAACCGCATTGATCTTGGCAGAATTTGCTGCAAGGTTGGTAGAGAATGCATCTGCATTCTTTAAAGTTTTCGCTAATTCACCTGTTTCAGGATTCATCAATGTTTGGAGTGATGACGCAGAAACGGAGAATGAAGCAGTTGTTTTGCTAAGGTTTTCAAGTATAGATTTGACATTATTCTTTGTTGCCGGATCAAATACACCTGTAATGATGTGCAGTACAGAATCCAGGGATTTAACTGCATTCTTAACTTCGTATAATACAGGATTGATGATTTTAAGTGCCTCATCAAATGCGCCCCCGCTTAATGTAGTTAGAAGAGTATCCCCGGGTTTAAGGAAAGTATTTGAATTGCCTAATTTTATCTCTAAAGAAACAACTCCCAAAAGACTAGGGTTTACTACAGCAAGCGAATTGTTCGGGATGTTTACTTCCTGGGAAAGATGAACTGTAACAACTATTCTTTTTAAATCTTTACCGCCATCCAAACCTGTAATATTTCCTATCTGAAGACCATTAATTACAACAGGGTTGGATTTGGTAAGTCCTTGTATATCTTCAAATACTGCAAATACATGTTTTTCTTTCTTTAAAAGATTTGTTCCTTTAAGAAAATTAAAACCGAAAATCAGTGCGCCTATGCCTACTAGTGCAAGAATCCCAATTTTAGTTTCATTATTAATCTTCATCAGTAATATAATTTAATCGTAGTCTTCAAAACACCTGCCAGAAATCAAAATGCCCGATTGCGAAAATACGCTATCCTATTCAGAAACAAAAGAGAACAACAAAAGAGGATAATTGTTTACGTATTAACAAATTGACGTATATGCTTAGCTGTTAAGAGTTAAAATCAAGAGTTAAACTTAAGGGTTAGTTCGTACTGTCTGGAACACTGGCAGGCTTTGGGTTTTCTACCTGGTCTTTATACTTTTTTACAGCCCTGGCAATGGCTTCTGCGATTTCCTGCTGCCCTTTCTCACTATTCAGGTACCGCTCATCTTCCGGATTGGAGATAAAGCCTGTTTCTATTAATACAGCGGGCATCCGTGTTCCCTGCAAAACCCAAATTCCTTTCTCGCGTTGCCATACGCCCAAATCCTCACGTCCCATAGCGGAGATCTCTTCCTGAACATCGGTGCCCAGCTTATAACTTCTTTTGAAATAATTTTGCGTGTAAAGCAAGGCATTTGCCTTCCATTCGGGACTTGAATAATTGATATCTAAAGAACTATCGTTCTCATCCGTATTAAACATCATGTCACTATTCTCCATTGCCTTTATCTTGTCTCCGGTTTTTCGGACAGCAAAAATCATGGAACTGGTGCCTTTGCGCGTGGTTGGTATTTTAAAATATTCCCGGATTGGAACCTCCCTGCTATGCGGAGTTACAATCTT
>JADGPY010000028.1 GCA_017882205.1 Chitinophagaceae bacterium | reverse complement strand
TTTACGTTTTTACTAACTCAACTCTCCTGTTATTGGCTTTTCCTTCCGGGGTTTTATTATCGTTGATAGGTTTACTTTCGCCAAACCCTTTTGTGGTGAGCCGCAATGCATTGATACCTCCATTAATCATAACTGCTTTTACGGCATCTGCGCGTTGCTGTGATAATATAAGATTTGACTCATCACTTCCATCACTGTCCGTATGTCCATCTATTTCTACTTTTAAATCCGGGTGGGCCTGTAAATAAGTGACTATATCATTGATTACACCCATACTCTCGGGTTTGATCCTTGCGCTGTTCACATCGAACCTGATACCGTGAGTTACAAATCTTCCATCGGTAAGTAGTTTGTCAAGCATATTCATACCGGCACCACCCGCAATTTTAAAATCTTTGAAAATTATGGGATTCTGTTTGCTGCCAATTCCTGCCACTTCAAGGTTCTGGGGTTTCAAACCGCAATGGGGTATAGTAAGTATTCGGTATTGATCTACATATATTTTCAACTGGTCATCTATGTAAGCCAAGGCAATGTGATGCCAACTGTTGATATATTTTGTTTTCAGTATTTCTGCAGGAAAGTTGCCGAACAATGTTTTAGTGTTGCTATAATTCCAGACTATCGATGCCGGTTTTAACTGCACATTCATATTTGTATGGTTAGAGCCATTCATAAAGATCATTATCCCGTATGCATTTTGCGTTGGATAAGTATCGAACTCAACAGAAAAACTGTCAGTCAGGTATTTATCAGTTTTCATATACGGTTTAACTTTTACATAATTTCCCTCTATAAGCAGGAAGCATGGAATGCCTCCTACCATATTTACAACACCCTGGCCGCCCATCAGATCCCAATGGGCTGGAAATTCTCCTACTTTATCAGCAGCAAAATTATCTTCATAAATAATTTTGTCACCGGCCCGAAAATCATAGTTCTGGTAAGCTTTTAGAGTGTCCTGTGCTTTTGAATGAAATGGAAATAACAGTAGTAGTAATAATAGCTTTCTCATGACGCCGTATTTTAGTTAAACAATTATACTATATTTTCCCTGGAATATTTTCAATATTCTTACTTACTTAGAGTAACAATTGTTTTTCGACAGTGCACGTAAAAATATAGTATAATACTCCTGAAAAAAATAAGTAGTTTATATGATTTTTCAGATTAGTTCCTCATGCAATGCTGCCGATGGTCCTGCAGATGAGTTAAAAAAAAGGACAAAAGCAGCAAATTCGCTTTTGTCCTATGAGGTTGTCCCACGAGGATTCGAACCTCGACAAACAGAATCAAAATCTGTCGTACTGCCTTTATACTATGGGACAATTTTGAAGTGCAAAAGTAAGGGCAAATAATTGATATTTGAAATTTAAAGTGTGGCTAAAAGCAATCCGTACAATCCAGATTTTAATTAACCTCAGCGTCCTCCTCTTCTTTTAATTGCTTGATGAAATCAAGAGCATCCGGTATTACGTCGCACATTATAGTGATTATGGCACCCGGCTTAACATTTTTATAGGCATAAATGATTGCCTCGCGCTCTTTATGAATAATTTTGATGGGGATGTCTTTAGTCTTGCTTTCATTAATACCTTCAACCAATAAGTTTACAATCTCATCTGGGGTTCTACCGCGCATATTTTTATCTTGCCTAATAATGATTTCGTCAAAGTTCTTTGCAGAGATTCTTCCTATTTCGCGGATGTCATCATCTCTTCGATCACCAGTTCCACTGATTATGCCGATCTTGTAATTACTATCCAGCTTGTTCACAAAATCGCAAAGTAGTGTTAGTCCTGCAGGATTATGAGCGAAATCCACAAGGAACTTAAAATTCCTGAACTGGAATAAATTCAATCTTCCGGGTGTTTGCGAGATGGAAGGCACAAATGTTTGTAAAGCCAAACGAATGTCTTCTACCTTGATATTTTTGAACAGATATGCAGCCAGGATTGAAGGCAGGGTATTCATGATATTGTGGGTTGCCTTGCCTCCATATGTAATGGGAATATCAGTAACTTTTTCGATCCTGATTTTCCAGCTGCCCTTCATAATAGTAACATATCCATTTTCATACACTGCTGCCATCCCACCTTTATTACAATGATTTTTTATACGCTTATTGTTTTCATCCATACTGAATAGGGCTACATTGCAATCGAGATTTTTTCTCATATCGTATACCAGATCATCATCTGCATTCAATATGCTAAACCCATGCTTGAACACTGTTTCGGGAAGAACAGCTTTAACCTTTGCCATCTGTTCCAATGTGTCTATTCCACCAAGTCCAATATGATCAGCTGTTACGTTGGTAACAATGGCAATATCGCAATGAGCGAAGGCCAAACCATTTTTAAGGATTCCCCCTCTCGCGCATTCAAGAACGGCAAAATCAACAGTTGGATCTTTCAAAACAAATTCAGCACTTTTTGGCCCGGTGCAATCACCTTTCATCATCATCTGGTTCTGAATATACACACCATCTGAAGTAGTGAATCCTACTTTATAGCCTGCAGTTTTACAAATATGTGCAATGAGCCTGCTGGTAGTAGTTTTTCCATTGGTTCCTGTCACTGCAATAATTGGGATCCGTCCATTGGTGCCTTTAGGATAAAGCATATCTATCACTGGCTCCGCTACATTCCTGGCAATGCCTTCAGAAGGTTCAACGTGCATTCTAAAGCCTGGCGCAGCATTTACTTCCAGGACAGCGCCTCCATTTTCAAACAATGGTGTTTTCAGATCCGACGCCATGATATCAATTCCACAAATATCTAATCCAATGATCTTAGCGATCCTCTCTGCCAGGAATATATTAACTGGGTGTACTTCATCAGTGACATCCGTTGAAGTACCACCGGTAGAAAGATTTGCAGTTGGTTTTAACAATACCAGTTCGTCTTTTGCAGGAATTGTTTCTAATGAGTATTCTTTATCATCCAGCATTTTTTGGGTAAAGTCGTCGACCTTTATTTGCGTTAACACTTTTTCATGCCCATATCCTCTTCTTGGATCTGTATTAATTTCATCTATTAGCCATTGGATAGTATGTTCTCCATCCCCGGTAACGGCAGCGGGTGTACGAAGGGCTGCGCATATAAATTTATAATTGATAACCAGTACTCTGAAATCGTATCCCGTAATATATTTTTCACATATCACATTTCGTCCATACTTCCGCGCAGCTTCCAATGCTTTCTCTCCCTGTTCCAGCGAATTGATATTTGTTGTGGCTCCTTTTCCGTGGTTGCCATCGATGGGTTTTAATACAAACGGAAATCCAACACTATCAATTGCATCCTGGGCAGTTTCGTAACTATAAATAACTCTTCCTTTAGGTACAGGAATCTCAGCAGCTCCGAGGAGATTTTTTGTTTCAACTTTATCTCCTGCTATATCAACAGCAATGCATGAAGTGGTACTTGCAATGGTTGCACGGATCCTTTTTTGATGAATGCCATAGCCTAATTGAACCAGGCTTTGTTTATTAAGCCTGATGTATGGGATTCCACGCTTGATAGCTTCGTCTACCAGGCTTCCGGTGGAGGGGCCTAATCTTGTGTTCTCACGGAGCTCCCGCAACTGTTGTACATCCTCTTCAAGGTTATACTCAGACCCATCGATAAGAGATTGAACTAACCTGAAAGCAGCCTTCGCGGCATATACACCGGCTTCTTCTTCCATATAATCAAATACTACAAAGTATTCACCCTTTTTTCTGGCCCCACGGGTTCTTCCAAAACCTGTGTCCATACCTGCGATTGTCTGAAGTTCTAACGCTACATGTTCAATTACATGTCCCATCCAGGTACCTTCAATTACTCTAGCAAAAAAACCTCCGGGAACTCCTTCACTGCAACGGTGCTCGTAAAGAGTAGGCAATATTGTTTCCAACTTCTCCTTAAAACCGGGAATGATATTCGTAGGCTTTTCTTCCATTTCCTCAAGGTCAAGCTTCATCTGTATGAGTTTTGGCCTACGAATGCTCCAATAATTAGGGCCTCTCAATACTTTGATTTCTATGATTTTCATGAATTGGTTTTTTGTAGAAGTATGACTAAAAAAACAAAGCTGCCATCCTAAAATTTGCCAGCTTGGAAGATAACAAAAAATCATAATGATAAAAAATACAACTACTATAACAATTCTAATATCTACAATTCCGTTACTTTTGTTAATGTGAAATTATCCTGACAGTCAAACAAATATGAAGAAGGTAACTGGCTGTTATTACGAAATTTGTATTCATGCAACATCCCCTGGGGAAACTTTTGGCTATAGGTGGCGCTGAAGATAAAGGCGTGGAGCTGGAAAAAGGTGAGATGCTTAGAAGAAACCTCAATTTTTTTGAATTAGGAATTCTACGCAGAATCATTGAAGAGGCTGGTGGCCCCGACAAAAGAATGGAAGTTATCACTACCGCTTCCATGATCCCATATGAAGTAGGGGAAAATTATCTCAATGCTTTTGGAAAGATCGGATGTACTAACATCGGCCTTATGCCGATCCGTAATCGTGCCGATGCAATGAGCGATGAATTTATTGCGCGTATGCGCCAATGTAATGCCGTGATGTTTAGTGGAGGTAATCAGTTGCGTTTATCTGCTACATTTGGTGGAACAGAGATACTTCAAATTGCATTAGACCGCTATAATGATGAAGAGAATTTTGTGGTTGCCGGAACTTCTGCGGGTGCGATGGCCATGAGCAATACCATGATTTATGAAGGCAATGCAACACGTGCACATCTTAAAGGTGAAGTGAAGATCACCACAGGCCTTGGTTTTATGGATGATGTGATCTTTGATAGTCATTTTGAAAAACGTGGACGCTTTGGACGATTGGCGCAGGCGATCGCTACCAACCCATCCTGTGTTGGCATTGGGCTTGGCGAAGACACAGGGATGCTGATTACTGAAGGAAATAAAATGGAAGCAATCGGAAGCGGGCTGGTAATCATCATCGATGGTCATGATATTCGTCACAATAACATTGCCGATATCCCTGAAGGAAATCCCATCAGCATCGAAAACCTGAAAGTTCACTTCTGTGAAAAAGGGAATACATATATGGTGAAAGAAAGAAAATTTTCACCAGGAAAGGAGGAGGAGTTTATAGTACATAAAAGAGTGGGCTGATCCTATTGAATCGTGTATATGATTCTACGATAATGGGGTCTTTGTAGAGACATAGCGTGCTACGTCTCTACAAAGTCTCTACTAGAAAATAATTCTTCTTGCCTTTTTGCACCAATAAAAATTTACCATGAAGTAGCTGCTCCTGGTTAACAGAGAAGGCAGGATCCGTAATCTTGTTACGGTTGATACTTATACCGCCGTTCAATATCATCTTTCTTGCTTCTCCTTTACTGCTGAAAATTTTTGTATCTGTCAGAAAACTCACCACATCAATTTGTCC
>JADGPY010000027.1 GCA_017882205.1 Chitinophagaceae bacterium | reverse complement strand
ATCAGGGTGACGATCTTCCGGTGCATTGCATATCACAATTTCCGGTTGATATTTTCTAATGGCAGAGATAACTTTTTTCTGGTGGTCCTCATCATTTTTTAAAAACCCATCAGCCATAGCTAAATTTCCCCTTATATCTATTCCCATCACTTTGGCTGCTTCAGCAGCTTCTATCATCCTCGTTTCAGCATTTCCTCTTGTGCCTAATTCTCCCTGGGTAAGGTCTATGATCCCAACTTTTTTCCCGTGTTGTTTCTCGATCATCAGGGTTCCGGCGCAGCTTAATTCAATATCATCGGGGTGGACACCAAAAGCAAGTATATCTAATTTCATTCTATAAGTCTGCTACAATTGATCCAAAAGGATTAAATCCGATAATATTAAGGGCACAAAGGTAATATAAAAATGGGGAGAGATAACGACATTAACATTCAGACAATTATGAACTATACCCATACAACCTCTGCACTTCCTTCACAATCGTTTCCATTTCTGAGTCCTCACCCTTTGCATCGTAAGGTTGTTTGAGGTTACTACCAAAGATGAATGCAACGGTTTGCCAGAAGCGGGCAGTGAATCCGCCCTTTAATTCCTTCACTATGTTATAGCAATTGTTTCCCGTTTCCCGGTTGATCAATTTCATTAAAACCTTACCCTGGTAAACCGAGAGGTTGGTGAGGGGATCTGTAAATTCTTTTTTCAATTCTTTCTCCCGGCTATTGATTAAAGTACTGATGGCGCTTTTGTCTGTTAACCCTGTAATTCTTTTATTGATATCATTGAAAACCACAGCAGCACGCCGCGCATAAGGATAGGTAACATAAACCGCATTGCGAAGTCTTGTCCATCTTGCCTTTGCACTCATATTGCCGGGATAGGCATACACATATACACCTGCTAATACCTTTGCTTCAATTGTATCACCTTCATAGACCATCGCGCCGACAAGTATGGTGTCATTCAACCCAAAACGCGTCTGTGCGGATGCGTGCTGATGCAGGCAACCCAGGAGGAAGAGTAGAGTTAATGTCTTGATATGTAAACTTAGAGGCTTCAGTACTGTAAATTTAGAATATAAAATCCGGCTGAAGTATTAACGTAAAAAATTAACGAAATGTTTCATTCTTCTCGCTTTGCCCGGAAATTGAACCGTGGTTCTACTCCCCTAATTAGATGCAATCAAAAACATATAAAACAGCCCCGACAGTACAAGGATTAGCGCAATGGCTCCCACAACAGGCTTTGCCTTCGTTCTCCTTATAATAGAAGTAATGAAGCCTGCAGCCATCAGCAGCAGGCCGATCCATACAAGATTAATAAATGGAAATACATACGCCTTCACAGTAACATACGTCGCAGGAACTTTTGACTCCTTAATGGCGATCTTAAACTTATTTTGATTGGTGAGTCCGACGAGTCTTAAAAATAAGTTTTGTGAAAAAACGGTATCATCCTTAAAAGTCACTTCATAATTGTTAATTGTCAACAGGGGGTATACCTTGTAACTCGTTCCTGCTCTTGTGAATACAGTTATATCAGCTACCAGCGCAGTGTCGGATGAGGTAAAATGAAAACGATCATTCTCGGGATTCTTTAATAATTCATTTAGTACAAAGTATCCCTTTGAATAATAAGCAGTATCACCCACCTTCATTTCATGAACATCGAACTTACTGGTATCCTCCTCATCACTTCTTACCGACATGGAAGATATATAGGTGAACACATCATGAAACAAATAGTGTTTGATATCAGGATTAGAGCTTAGGGTATTATCCCTCATTTTATATATATCCGGGGTAAGTTCAAATCTTTCTGTAACCTTGCCTGAAGCGGGATCTATTTTCTCTACATGAAGGTTTATAAATGTTCGGTTCTTTTCAAAGGCTGCTGAATCACCAGTATACATGATGGTGTATTGCGCCATCTTTGTAGGCACATTTTTCATCAGGGTTAGGTTTTCAAGAGGATCCTCTGTTTGCCTGCCTGTAGGATCTTTATCGAATGTAACAAATAACCCTGTTTTGCGGTTATCCGTTATCACCTCCCTGTTTCCTGAAGAGATCAGCATTCCACAAATCATCAATGTAAAGCCTGCATGTGCGATCGCAGATCCTGCTGCTTTTAGATTCCCTTTTAATACTGATCGAATGTATTCAAGGTTGGCAATGAATGAAAAGATGCATGCAAATAAGGCAAGATAGATCGCCCCTAAAAACCCAAGTCCTTTTTTTGAAAAGGTTATTGGCTCTAAAAATCCAATCAGAAGAGTAATAATGGCTGCCAGTGCCAGTGGAAGTGTGAGGTGTTTTATTAAATATTTTTTGTCTGTTAACCGGTATTTGAAATATTGAGATATCCCTGAAAGAATGCCAACGATCACCGCGACAAGCACGAGCACTTTATTGTAAGTGAACTCCCTGTCCTGTGGATCAGCAATATGCTGTCCAAATACTTTGTTGTACACAGGTACGGAGGTTATGGCGATGATGTAGAGTGCCGAAAGAAAAAAGATTAATGCTCCTATGAACATCCAGAATTCTCTTGAAGAGATATTTTCTTCCTTCTCTATGGCAGGAATTTTTTTAATGTTTAGGATATACAAGACAAGGATTGGCAAAGGAATACCCACTGCGAATATTAATATCAGTACATTCATTGCCAACCCAGCTTCGGTAAATGAATGAACAGAGGAATCTCCAAGTATCCCTGTGCGCGTTAAGAAAGTAGAGTAAAGAACAAATGCATTGGCGAGGATGATAAAAAAATAAGATGCACGAAGAGAATTACCGGTAGAATTGTAGATCACCAGGCAATGCAATCCTGCAATCATTATCATCCATGGAACCAGAGAAGCATTTTCTACAGGATCCCATGCCCAGTATCCGCCAAATGACAAAGATTCATAGGCCCACTTTCCACCCATCATGATACCAACCCCTAAAACACAGCCGCTTAATAAAGCCCATGGCAAAACGGGTTTTACCCACGCTCCAAACCTTTTTGTTGCCAGTCCGGCATATGCAAATGAGATAGGAACAATGGTGCTTGCAAATCCAAGGAATAATACTGGTGGATGTATGACCATCCAGTAATTACGCAAGAGTACATTCAAGCCAATCCCATCGTTGATAAATGATAAATAATTTGGCTGGCTAAAAATTGGTCCATTGATCTCATTGCGTGTAAGCACAAATGGACTGCTTCCGATCCGTACATCACCGAAATAAATTCCCAGCAGCATAAGCATTAAAAAGATCTGGGCAAAGCTTATGACGGTCATCACATGAGCTTCCCATTCTTTGCTTTTAAAGATAAGGATGGTGCCCAATACACTATGCCAGATCGCCCATAACAGGAAGCTGCCTTCCTGACCTTCCCATATACATGCTAACAGGTATTTTGGCTCAAGTTCTTTGGATGCATGTTTATAAGCATAGAGATATTCGAAGTAATGATTTGAGCAAATAAAAAATATGAGAGCAAATACGGCGAGCACCGAACCAACCTGAGTGAAAAATGCAGTCCTGGCATAGCGCAACCAGGAAGATTTCATCAATGGATCAGTTACTCTGGAAGCCTTAAAAAAAGAGATGGTGGAAATGATGGAAGCTACAAACGCCAGTAATACAAAGAAATGCCCTATTTGTCCAGGTAATAAATGTTCACCTTCAAACTTCATGCTTGGTTATAGATTAGATTGGGAGACTGTTTTTTCCAATTGCTTTTTATCATCTTTATACTTGGAGGGGCACTTAAGTAAGATATTATCACATTCAAAAACATTGTTTTGCATTTTACCTTTCAGTACTATTCTCTCACTTTTTTCAAGATCAGAAGGCTTGGGGTTATGGTAGATGACCCTTGTTGAAGCTCCCAGGCTATCAACTGCATAAAAGGACAGTAGGTTAGGATCCTTTAAGGCATCATACTCAATGGGTTGTGATTTATCAAGCCGGGCAATAAGGTGTACATACTTACCCGGTTTTAGCTTTGCAGACTGGATAGTGTCGTATGTTGAAAAATCCACCGAATACATAAGTAAGCCGCCTATTGCCGCAGCAATAAGAACCAGGATGATGATATGAGAAGTCTTCATAATTAGATGCAAATTTAGTTCAATTAATCTGAACTATGATTTTTGAGATTAAACGGGGGTCCAAAACACACTATCTTTGCAGCCGTTTTAAAAATCGGTTAGAATTAATTTATTTTGGCATGACGGATCTTAGCAAGTTTGACCACAATTCTGTGGGCAATCCCAACAACAATATTTTTGGTTTACCTTTTACAGAAGAGGATGCCGCCCTGGTGCTCCTTCCCGTGCCATGGGAAGTGACAGTAAGTTATAACGCAGGCACAGCAAGAGCAGCAGAGCATATATGTAAGGCCAGCCTTCAGGTGGAGCTGATAGATGCTGATGTGAAGGATGGATGGAAACAAGGATTTTACATGAGGGATATCGATAGAAAAATATTGATGAAAAGCGATTATCTTCGGAAAGAAGCAGAACTATACATTAATTTTATTTCGCAGGGTGAGAATGTTGAGGATAATAAGTTCATGACCAAAACACTAAAGGAAGTAAATGCCGGGAGTCTCTTCCTCAACAACTGGGTATATGAACAAACAAAAGAACTGTTGGATAAGGGTAAGTTAGTAGGTCTGATCGGTGGTGATCATAGTACCTCATTTGGATTCTTTAAGGCGATAGGGGAAAAGTTTGGCGAGTTTGGAATATTGCAGATCGATGCACATTGTGATCTTAGAGTTGCGTATGAAAATTTCAAATATTCGCATGCCTCCATTATGTATAATGCATTAACCGAAATACCGAATTTAACAAAGCTGGTGCAGGTTGGAGTACGCGATTATTCAGATGATGAAGCAAAGTTCGTGGAAGAAAGCAATGGTCGTGTGGTAACTTTTTATGACAAGGACATTAAGGAGAAAATGTATGAGGGAGAATCATGGAAAGAGATTGCAGATGATATCATTAAACAGCTGCCAGGAAATGTTTTCATCAGCTTTGACATCGATGGTCTTGATCCTAAGTTATGTCCTAATACAGGAACCCCTGTGCAGGGAGGTTTTGAAACCGGGCAGGTATTTTACCTGTTTAAAAAACTTCTGCAAAGTGGCAGGCAGCTTCTTGGATTTGATCTTAATGAAGTTGGTATTAGTACCAATGAATGGGATGAAAATGTAGGAGCACGGGTATTATTGAAACTCTGCAACTTTATGGTGGCAGGTAATTCATTGTCCAATGGAGTTTGAAATTACCTTGAAAAATGAAAAGATAAAAAGTTACAGGCTTCTGACCCTGTTCATCGTTTTGATCAACAGCTTGTATTTCCTGTACCAGCTATTTGACAAACAAACCCGAAATGCCGGGTTGATTGCTCTTGGAACACTATCAGCGTACGTATTATACCGTTACTGGATCACGTGGAAAAAAGGGATAGGATTTTACCTGGATGAATGGGTATATTTTGCACTGATGCTTTTATGGATTGATAGTTATTTTTTTGCGATCCTTAACCTGGTCTTCATGCTTCAATACACAGCAGCCACCCAACCTATCATCTATTTATTTTCAGAAGAGATAAAGCAAAAGAATTTTCCATGGAAAAAATATCAGTGGAATGATTTCTCAAATATTGTTCTTAAAGATAATATCCTGACATTGGATTTTAAGAATAATAAGGTGATTCAGGCGGAGATAGAAAATAGGGTAGATGAAAGAGCATTTAATTCATTTGTAAGAAAAGGTATCTAAATTTTAAATTATTAGATTTGAATCCATATATATTATATTCCGACGGCGAGGGAAACATTTTCGAAGACATCACCCTCTACACTACCGGAAGAAGTGGTTGGGATGCATTACCTGTTCCGGAGGATGAATGGATAACCCTTCCTGAAGGAGGACAATTATATGAACTTCCCGGACGCAGGGGTATTGGCATAGATGTAGAAACCGGGGAGATGAGGCTATGCGAAAAAGGATGGGCAGTAGCTGCCTTCATTCCGCCTGCGCATACTGGTCTATATCTTGCCGCTTATGAAACCTTGCCTGGTGCTGAAACTCTTCCCTTGTTTTGTTATACTGCTACAGGCTGGCATGATGATACATTTTATGTTCCGGCAATCAGGATAGAGCAGGACATCAGGCAGGAGTCTGAAGGTTTTGAAGAAGAAAAGATTCAGTCAGGAGTGAAGAAATTTCTCTCAGCGTATCCCCATAACCGCTTGGTTCAGCATCTGGCACAAAATTGCTGCCTGACATATCATTGTCCTGCAGCAAGGAATTATTTTATGGGCAGGTGGGAGTGTCCCGTGCCTTCATCTCCTGCCTGCAATGCAAATTGTATTGGATGTATTTCGTTCCAACCTGTAGATGAGACAATCGTCTCTACCCAGGATAGGCTGATGTTCAGACCTACTGCAGAGGAAATCATAGAGTACACGGTCCCACATCTTGAAACGGCACCATTCCCAATAGTGAGTTTTGGACAGGGTTGTGAAGGTGAGCCACTGCTGATGTGGCATACTATTAAAGATGCGATCGTTGAAATAAGGAAACATACTATTAAGGGCAGCATTAATATCAATACAAATGGTTCTGACCCTGAAGCTGTCAAAGCCTTATGTGAAGCTGGGCTGAACAGTATCCGTGTGAGTACTAACTCTGTTCGTGAGAGTGTATATCTTCCTTATTACAAGCCAAATAATTATGTTTTCAATGATATCATTGAAAGTTTGAAAGTGGTCAACAGTTATGGCGGCTGGACGAGTATCAACTACTTCGTATTTCCCGGAATGACGGATAGTGTGGAAGAATATGAAGCCCTTCGGAAGATGATCCGCGAAACCGGGTTAAAGATGATTCAATGGAGGAATTTCAACATTGATCCTGACTGGTACCTCAGAAAGACCGGGGTTACTGAAACAGGTGAATGTTTAGGTATAAAGCAGATGATGGAGTTAATAAGAGAAGAATTTCCTGATTTGAAATTTGGGTATTTTAATCCTGGTATGGAGAGAATTAGGGGTGATTTTGAGAGAGACTTTGCAGGCGGTCGGGGCGCTTCCAGCGACCTGAACGCTAAACCTCTCACAGACTAACCGCCAAGCGCCCCGATCGCGCAAAGCGCTCAGGTCGCCCGAAGCGCCCCGATCGCGCAAAGCGCTCAGGTCGCCCGAAGCGCCCCGATCGCGCAAAGCGCTCAGGT
>JADGPY010000248.1 GCA_017882205.1 Chitinophagaceae bacterium | reverse complement strand
TACATTCCATCAGCCCCCATCAATTCCGGTCCGGTACTACCCCCTCTTGATCATGTAAGTAAATTGGAATATTGGAAGATAATCAGTAACCAACCTTCGGGACCGGACGATGATGCGTTTTTAACATTATCCTGGAGAAGTTATAGCAGGGTAAGTGCAAATGCGGCTACGAGAGATAGTCTGCTCGTTGCACATTATGTAAATTATCCACCGCCTCAATGGATTGCTGAACACAACGGTATTGGCACTAATGCAGGGAATGTAACCGGCGCTGACAGCACCTTTGGATATGTCAAATCAAACAAGCCTGTAGGAAGTTTTACCATTGCCGAAGATACTTTTACCCTTGGTACTCTTAGCCGATTCAACTTCCTGCCATTGCAATTGTTGAACTGGGATGTTACCCTCGTAAATAAGGAAGCCTGGGCATCCTGGAAAATCACTGATGATCAAAATATCGCAAGATATGAAGTGGAAAAATCATTAGATCTAAACTCATTTACTTTTTTATCTGCAGTTGCTTCAAGGAAATTATTGGCCACAAGCGATTATTCTGCCATAGACCCTTCCCCTTCCCATGGATGGAATTATTATCGTCTTAAAATTATCGATGATCAGGGAAGTTATTATTATACTGGTATCAAAAAAGTTTACATCGGAGAAATTAATAATTGGGTGATCTATCCTAATCCTGCAGGCAACTATATCATCCTGAAATTCACGGCAAATGATAATGACCAGAAAAATATTCAATTATTTGATGCTGCTGGTAAACTGGTACTAAACAGGCTAAGTTCCGCAAACACTATTGAGATCAATATTAATAACCTGTCATCGGGAAGTTACACATTCAAGGTAGTGGGCAAAGCTGGTTATGGCTCCAGATCATTTGTAAAAGAATAAATTTACATTCGCATCATAATTCTCTACTATGTTACAACGAGTACAAACTGTTTGGATGCTATTGGCAGCTATTGCAGTATTCCTGACTTTGAAACTTTCTTTTTACAGCGGAACACTAATTGCTGATAACACATATCATCACTTACTGGCTATAGACAATTTCTTATTGATGGTACTTACCAGTGCATTAGGATCAGCCATAGTTATAAATATATTTTTATTCAATTATAGGATTGTCCAGCTGCGTATTTGCATTGTTGCAATAATCGCTGAATGCCTGGTTATTCTTTTGTATATAATACAATTGAAAAAATTTTCCACAGGAACCTTCGACCTTTGGTCAGCATTTCATATCATAACCCTGATTGCATTGATAATGGCAGCAATAGGAATTAATAAAGATGAGAAACTTATAAAAGATAGCAATCGTTTGAGATAGCGGAAGGAGACTCACAGAAATTTTCCGGTATATGATTCTTTCACTTTCTTCAATCCTGAGGGTATTCCTGCATAAACAAGATTTCCTCCACCATCACCGGCTTCAGGGCCCAGGTCAATACACCAATCAGCAGATTTGATAATATCTGTATTATGTTCGATCACTAAGATGGAATGTCCTTGTTCTATCAATGCATTAAAAGAAGCCAATAATTTTTTTATATCATGAAAGTGAAGGCCTGTGGTAGGCTCATCAAAAATAAATAACAGGTGTCCCTTGCCAACCTGGTCAGCTACCCGCGGCCTCCCCTTACTTAGAAAAGATGCCAGCTTTACCCTTTGTGCTTCCCCACCCGAAAGAGTATCCGATGATTGTCCAAGCTTTATATAACCTAATCCTACATCGCTCAATGGCTTTATTTTCTTAGCGACCTCTTTATCCTCGCTGAAAAATTCTATTGCCTCATCTACACTCATTTCCAATACATCGTGAATACTCTTTCCCTTGTAGGTTACTTCCAGCACTTCCTCCTTGAATTTTTTTCCGCCACATACTTCGCATATTAAATGCACATCTGCAAGAAACTGCATTTCCACAACCTGTTCACCTTCTCCCTTGCAGGCATCACATCTTCCTCCGTCAACATTGAATGAAAAATGCTTTGGTAAAAATCCCCTGATCTTGCTCAATGGCTGTTTGCTAAAAAGCTCCCTGATCTCATCGTACGCTTTAATATAGGTTACTGGATTGCTTCTCGAAGATTTTCCTATGGGGTTCTGGTCTATCATTTCCACCTGGGAAATAGAGTCAACATCACCAGCAAGCCCTCTGAATAAACCAACCTTTTCAGCAAACTCACCTTTCAATTTCATTAACGCTGGAAAGAGGATGTGTTTTACTAAAGTTGTTTTACCACTTCCACTTACACCACTGATGACACATAATACATTTAATGGAATTACCACATCGATGTCCTGTAAGTTGTTTTGACGAGCTCCTTGTATAGTGATTGAGCGATTCCACTTACGTATGATCTTTGGGGGATCTATGGTCAATTTTCCATCAAGGTATTTTCCAGTAAGGCTTTTTGGATTCGCTATCAATTCATTATAATTTCCTTCAGCCACTACTTCTCCACCAAGATGACTCGCTAGTGGACCCATATCTATAATATGATCTGCTTCGCGCATCATCATCTCATCATGTTCTACAACTACTACCGTATTACCCAGATCACGCAGTTCTTTAAGCACTACTATCAATCTTTCTGTATCTCGTGAATGAAGACCGATCGATGGCTCATCAAGTATGTACAATGAATTGGTAAGATTACTCCCCAGGCTTCTTGTTAATTGAATACGCTGGCTCTCACCACCACTTAATGAATTAGCAAGACGATTTAATGTTAGATACCCAAGCCCAACATCAAGTAAAGTCCGTAGACGATTCCTGATCTCTGTTAAAATTCTTTTAGCAACCGTATGGTCGTATTCTGTTAGCTGAAGATCCTCGAACCATTGATACAAGTCCTTTACCGGCATCTCGCAAAGCTGGCCAATATGAAGATGTTCGATCTGTATATAAAGTGCTTCCTTTCTTAACCGATAACCCTGGCATTCAGGACAAAGTGTTCGGCCCCTATATCGGCTAAGTAAAACCCTATACTGCACTTTATATAAATTCTGTTCCACTTCCTTGAAGAATGCATTTATCCCCTCAAAATATTCATTCCCTGTCCATAACAGGTTGTATTCAGCAGTAGTTAAATCGAGGATAGATTTGTGCACAGGGAAATCAGCTTTGCGCGAAGCTTTTATTAGAGCATCCTTCCATGCGCTCAGTTTTTCACCACGCCAGGGTGCAACAGCATTTTCATATATGCTCAACCGTTTATCAGGTATCACCAGATCAGGATCAATGCCCAGCACCAGTGAAAAGCCTCCGCATGCGGGGCATGCACCATAGGGATTATTAAATGAAAATAAATTAGGTACAGGTTCTTCAAAACGTATTCCATCCAATTCAAACTTATTTGAAAAGGGCAATATATCTTTTCCATTCACTTCAAGTGTTACTTCTCCTTCCCCTTCATAAAAAGCGGTGTTAACAGAATCGGCTATACGATGTTTATCATCTTCATCAAATTGTTTTACTACCAGGCGATCGATAAGAACATAGGCTTTGCGATGAACAATATAAGATGCAGGATCTTCCTTTAGAATATCTTCTATCCTCAAAATTTCTTTACCAACATATAACCTGGAAAAACCTTTTTGCATCAGGATATTTAGTTCTTCCTCTATATCGCGATTATGGTGCTGCTTGAATGGAACTAGTAGCAATACCTTATCTCCTTCGTTCAATTTACTGATAGCTTCGACAACATCTTTAACATCATCTTTTTTAACTTCCCTCCCGGATACGGGCGAAATGGTTTTACCTATTCTTGCAAACATTAGCCGCAGGTAATCATATATCTCTGTCATACTTCCAACAGTAGAACGGGGAGTCCGGGTAATTACTTTTTGTTCTATAGCAATGGCCGGACACAATCCTTTTATATAATCTACGTCTGGCTTATTCATACGCGCCATGAACTGACGCGCATAGGAACTAAGGCTTTCGGCATATCGGCGTTGACCTTCTGCAAATAAAGTGTCGATAGTTAGAGAAGATTTTCCTGACCCGGAGACACCGGTCACTACCACTAATTTATTTCGGGGGATTTCAACGGTAATGTTTTTCAGGTTATGCATTCTTGCACCTTTAATAAGAATGTTATTATTCTTATCAAAAGTTGTCTTTGGTATGGTGTTTATAATTTTTGTAGCGCTCATGGATCTAATGAATCGGGTAAAATTACTAGCCGGTGATCGTAAAATTACGTGCTTCTAATATTTTTTAACGTGTTTAATGCAATAAGCATGTTTTAATTTATTGTTTTGAAAAAAAAAATTATGAAAATATTTGTTTATTTGAAATATTTATCTAATTTAGTATTTCCAATATCTAGAAAAGATGAAAGACCTATTTCGCCTATCGCAATAGCTTCTACGCATTCTCCCTTCTTTTTATTGGATAATATTAAACAATATCCAAAAACCAAAATGTAGAAGTTTTATGAAATCCCTTACGAATCTTTCCGACCAGCAACTCATTCATTTGTACATGAACGGCGATGCTGAAGCACTTTCAACCCTTGTATACCGTTACAAGGACAAGATTTACACCTCCATTTATTTACTGGTTAAAGACAAGTATCTTGCCGAAGATATTTTCCAGGATTCTTTTATCAGGGTTATTGATACCCTGAAAAGTGGAAGATATACAGACGAAGGAAAGTTTTTACCATGGGCTATGCGAATTGCCCACAACCTTTGTGTTGACCATTTCAGAAAAGTAAAACGCACACCATCCATCAAAACAAGTGATGACCGTGACATTTTTGAAGTAATCAATTTTTCGGAACCTGGCGCTGACCAACGGATGATGCAATCTCAAAGTCATGACAGGGTTAGAAAAATGCTTGAATTACTTCCCGAAGACCAACGTGAAGTGATCATCATGAGACATTATGCTGATCTTAGTTTCAAAGAAATCGCTACCTTGACCCAGTGTAGTATAAACACAGCTCTTGGACGCATGCGCTACGGCCTCATCAATTTAAGAAAGATGATGGTTGAAAAACAAATTGCACTATAACTGGAATATAACCCCCAAATAAAAAAAGGCCTCCTGAATTAAGGGGGCTTTTTATTTTATTGCAATACCATTATCTTACCTTTTAACATTTTCTTCTCAGTTTCAGATCTTGTCATCTCTATGGCCTTATGAAAATATTCTTTTGCTTTAATTACATCATCCAGTTTTGAATGGATTTCGCCTAACAAACTATAATACAAATACCAGGATTCAAGTTTCTTTCTGTCTTTGATTGTTTCTAATTGTTCCAATGCAGCTTTTGCTCCACCCACCTGCATCACAGCCACAACTTTGTTTAATTCGGTAATGGGTGATGGAGATATTTTACAAAGCCATTCATAGTGCCGCAATATCATTTCCCAATTAGTTTGCTCAAAGCTTGGGGCGATGCAATGTTCAAATGCTATGGCAGCTTCAAGATGATAAGCAGTGATAACATTTCCAAAAGCAGCTTTGTTCATATAATCATTGCCGATTTGTATCAATCCCCGATTCCATTTGGTTCGGTCCTGTGATTGTAGAAGAATCATTTCTCCTTCGGTCGTTAAACGGCTCTCATTCCTGGATGTATGAAAACATATAAGAGCCATTAATGCAAATACTTCGGGTAAACAGGTGTATTCATTTTCAGTTAGTAGTTTACAAAGTGTCATAGCTTCTTCCATGATATCACTACGCACCAGGCTCTTCGAAGAGGTGGAATTATATCCTTCATTAAAAAGGAGGTAGATTGTATTTAATACTGTATCAACCCGGCTTTTTAAATCGCCCGGTGAAGGAATGACTAATTTAATATCGTTGTTTCTGAAGAATTCTTTCGCCCTATAAATTCTTTTCGAAACTGTATCCTCGGACGTTATAAACGCTTTTGCAATTTCTGTTGTACTGAATCCGCAAAGTGTTTTAAGAATTAGGGTGATCTGGTTCTCAACAGAAATGCCCGGATGACAACATGCGAACATCATTCGCAACATATCATCTTTTATTAATTCATCTCTCCAGAAATTTTCCATTGCCGTAACAAGGGTATATTCAGAAGTAAGGAGAATTTTTTCGCCGTCTGTGAAATTGTATTGCACAGAATGTTTATTCCTGCGAATAATATCGATCGCCTTATTTTTTGCTACCCGAAAGAGCCAGGCAGATGGGTTCTCTGGCACACCCTTTAGTTTCCAAACATTCAGCGCCTGTAATATAGTATCCTGTACCACATCTTCTGCGGTTTCAAGATTCTCCATACCAAAGATCCTGGTTAAAACAGCCACCATCTTTTTAGATTCATTTCTAAAAAGATGATCTGCGAGTTGATGAACTGGTTCGGCTGAACTCAAAATGAAGGTTTTACGCGGTCGGGGCGCTTCCAGCGACCTGAACGCTAAGTAACTACATTTTTACCTCATGTATCTCCCTGATCTCCACAGCACCGTCATCAAATTCAAGTATAGGGCAACCTTTGGAAATATCCACAGCTTCATCATATGAATCTGCTTTACAGATGAGGTATCCACCGACCATTTCTTTTCCTTCCATAAATGGCCCGTCTGTAACTACTTTTTTACTCCCGGTAACCTGCTTCCCTGTAGTGGTTAAAGGCTGGGCCCCAACAAATTTTCCTTGTTGTCCCAACTCTCCCATCCACTTCATCCATTTTTGCATATGTTCCTGCCATTTTTCAGGTGATTGTTGAACAGTAGTTCCATCACCGCCCCTGAATAAAAATAAATACTCTTTCATGATGATTTTTTTAAATTATTTGAGTTTATGATTTGTATGCAGCATTAATGTGAAAACCGTGCTTTATCGATGCCATATATTTTGTGTTAAGATTAAGGTTAAGGTTAACTATATTTCATCGCTTCCTTTGTAAAATACTTTTTTAAATACCCAAGCTGGCCAATATCATAACTCTCATGCTGAGCAAGAAAAGCGATGGTGCCTTCATTCGTGAAATCACCAATGGGGCTCTTGACTGGTGATACAGCGGCAAGCTGTTTATCAGTAACAGCGGCCAGGGAATCTTTTAATAACCCTGATACCTTTTGCCACTCACTTTTAATTTCTGCGAGAGAGGGATAGCTTATACTATCATCATAAGCCCTGAAATTTTCAAACAGACTATTGTATGGGTTTTCAGAAGGCTTCCCGAGAAATATCAGCATCAGGTAGCGTGCATGAACTGTATGCGCTGCAATCCAATTAACGGGATTATTATGATCACTATGCCTTTCTTTAGCCTGCTCTTCAGTAATCCCTTCAAGAGCATTTATGAAAAGACGATCATTCAAGCTGAAAATAAGTTGACACAAATGCAAAGACTGGATCATGGTGTTGATTTTTATATGAAAAAATATTTACTACTATAAGACGAATAGAATAATTAAACTTGGACACTTACTAAAAGTTTCTGAAAATATTTTTATTGGAAATAAGTATAATTTGAGAGGAAGAGTTGTTATTGGGAGAATGGTGAGATGACAAAAAAAAAGCACCAAGTTTTTCGTTTCTACTCCCCTAATTGCTTAAGTTTGTATGACTTACTAACCCGATGCTTTCACTTTTAAGGGCATTGATTCGTGAAAATTTCTGCTCTCAATCGTGATATAAAGATATATTCCCAATACCTCACCTTCCAAATTTTTTTGCTAGTTGTTTTACACCTGTTTTACACAAAGTTATGCACATTGTTTCGGCACAAGCGTGCTACATTCTAATTTAATTTAATCTATTTTCGTTCAAACATCATTTAAACAGTGGCGACCCAACGATATGCCTGTTTCTTTAAAAAAATGGTTTCCTTATTTTTTACTTGCTGGCATTCTATTGAATGCCATTGGTTTATTTACAGATATACTGGAGCCTGACAGCGCGCTGTATGCATCTATTTCAAAGCATATCGCAGTTACAAACGACTGGGTAAATCTTATTGGAAGTGGGCACGACTGGCTTGATAAGCCCCAT
>JADGPY010000247.1 GCA_017882205.1 Chitinophagaceae bacterium | reverse complement strand
TTTGTGGATTCATCAATTGTTAAAGGTGATGCGGCTTGTTGTGAATATCCATTGAGTATATTAAATAATATTCCGAAAGCAAAAAGTAATTTTTTCATGCAATAAAATAATTATTTCTCACCGACCTTATCATTTATATAAGTCTATAGCCTGCTTTGCATACAACAATCCCTCCAACTTTTATCTGATTGCAAGTCTGGTAAATAATTTAATGCTTACATGATTTAACGTGGCACCCTTGTTGCTGGGGTATTCATACACATATTAACTCCAATTCATGAAAAAAAAATTACTCCCTATTATAATAGCCATTTGCTTATTATCTTCCCCAATTGTAAATTTTGCACAGGCTCCTGATTTAGGCACAGCAGCCAGTTTTGTGCTCTTCTCTTCTGTTGGAGCCGTAGGTAACACTGGAATTTCTCAGCTTACAGGCAATGTAGGTACCAACAACGGGGCCATCACCGGTTTTGGCAATGTGAATGGAGTAATGCACAACGCTGATGGTGCAAGTGGACAATGTATGGCAGATTTGCAGATTGCTTATAATCAACTGAATAGCTCAATACCTACTTTCTTTCCAGCCCCTTTGCTTGGAAACGGAGATACCCTAATTGCCGGCGTATACAAAATATCCGCTGTAACAACATTAAACTCTGACCTTATTTTAGATGCAAGAGGAAATAGTAATGCTGTATTTATTTTTCAAATTCAGGCAGCCTTTTCTACAAACCCATCTTCCAAAGTCAAATTGATCAATGGGGCACAAGCATGCAATGTGTTTTGGAAAGTGGAAGGTTTGGTAAGTATGGCTTCAGCAACTTTAATGAGGGGAACAGTTATTGCTAATAATGCTGCAATAAACATGACTACCAACGATACACTTGAAGGAAGAGCCCTTTCTACCTCAGGGGCTATTACCACTGATGGAGTACTGGCATATACCCCAATCGGATGCGGAAGTCCTGTACTGACCGGACCGGCTGCTCCTAACCTTGTTTCAGCAGCCTGCTATGCAATATTTTCAGGCAACGGACCAGTTACAAATACCGGCATCACGCATGTTACCGGTGATGTTGGGACGAATGTTGGTTTAACCACCGGCTATAATCCATTGTTTGTAGATGGTCATATTCATCCCATACCTGATGGCTCAACCGCAGCAGCTGCAGCAGATTTGCTCAATGCCTATAATTATTTAAACATATTACCATATCAAATTGAGTTGTTGTATCCGGCCCAGTTTGGAAACAACCTCGTGCTTACACCGCATACTTACCTCATGAATGCGGCAGCAACATTTACCGATACAGTTTACCTGAATGCACAAGGAGATTCCAATGCAGTATTTGTTATAAAGATAAACGGTGCCCTTACAACAAGCACTTATTCAAAAGTTAGATTGATCAACGGAACGCAGGCAAAAAATGTTTATTGGAAAGTTGAAGGCGCTGTGACCATAAATGATTACTCAGTTTTCAACGGAACGATTGTATGCAACAACGGTGCGCTCAACTTAAACACAGGTGCTTCAATCAATGGAAGAGCCTTAACAACCAATGGCGCTGTAGGTACTGCTGCAATAGTTGCCACTAATCCGTCTGGCAATTGTAACGCAAACTTACCTGTTAGCTGGCTTTATTTCCGCGGTAAGCCAATCCAAAAGAATGTATTGTTGGAATGGGCCACAACTTATGAAATGAATAACGGCTTTTTCACGATTGAAAAAAGCAGGGATGGGAATACATTTGAAACTTTAACCAATGTAAATGCTGGCGGGCCAACAATAAATGGAGAATACCAGTATTCCTTTACAGATCAGCAACCCTATAGCCTTACCTTCTATCGTATATCACAAACTGATAACGACGGACAAAAAAAATACTTCCAAATCATCCAGGTGAAGCTGAGTTTAAACCAGGGCTTAAATGCGAAGCAATATGTTCAGGGAAATTTTATTTATGTACAAACTTCGGGTGCAGAACCTGGTAATGGTTCCATTGAACTGTATAGCATAGACGGTAAAATAATGTCGACACAGAAGATAATTCTGACCAGGGAAGTAAATACTTACAAAATAGAGAAGCCATCGCAAAGAGGTATATATCTAATTAATATATTAAGCAATGGAGGAAAAGTGTATGATGGCAAAGTGATGGTGCAATAGTAGAAACGCAGAGCAACCTCGCGATTGGTGGTCTTTTTATTTAGTTAAAGGATAAACCATTTTTCTTAATTACATCCCAATATTCCTTTCCATAGCCAACCAATATCTCACTACCTGCAGAGATGTCTTTAGTAGATTTAATATATACTTTGTCATCTTGCTTTACATAGTCCGAATTATTTTTCACGCCCTTCACACCATAAGGTCCTTTACCATCATTTGCATAGCGGGCAAGCGCCTTTATATAATTTTTTGCATCTATCACATGCTTTCGGTTTATATAATAAATGTATCCATTCATGCCGTTATCATGGTTGGCATCCTTCCAGGAACTTATCTTTCCTTTGTATTCAACAATAAGTGTGTCTTTAGGAATGGATATTTTGGTAAACAATCCCTTTCCTGCCTGCGGTATCGTAGATCTTTTTACTATTAGATGCTTTTCCAGCAATGCCATAAAGTTTATTTGAATGCATAAATGAAAGGATCTGCAAAAGCCGGACCGTTATTTAGACATGTAAGTTCATAAAAGAATGCCTATTGAAGGAGATCGCAGATGCTTACCTTTGAATCAATAAAAAATAATAAGTTATTATTTATTAAATAGTAAGTAAGAATGGAGAATTTGGGACCAGGGAAATTCTGTGGGGTAGCTGAAGTAAATTGCTTCTTCAAGATTCTGCTATATGAATAAAAAACTAATCTTATGGAGCATTGTAGTTGCTCTTGGAGGATTTTTGTTCGGTTTTGACACTGCCGTTATTTCTGGTGCAGAACAGGATATTAAAAAAATCTGGGGATTAAGTGACATCCTTCACGGCATTGCTATTGCCATTGCACTTTATGGAACAGTAATCGGCGCGCTCTTAGGGGGTATTCCAGCGACCAGGTTTGGCCGAAAGAAAACATTGCTTTGGATCGGGATATTTTACATGGTATCTGCGCTAGGTTCAGCAATGGCTCCCGAAGTATATACGTTCATGTTGTTTAGAGTTCTTGGAGGCTTAGCAATTGGTGCTTCCTCTGTGGTAGCTCCAATGTATATTACCGAAATTGCCCCGCCAAAAAACCGGGGAAAACTGGTTGCTACATTTCAATTTAATATCGTATTTGGAATTTTAATCGCCTATTTTTCTAATTACTTATTACAAGGAGTTGGAGGTGAGGATAGCTGGCGAATAATGTTAGGTGTACTAGCAGTGCCTGCATTAATATATTGTATTCTTGTTGTTTTCGTTCCGGAAAGTCCAAGGTGGTTAATTGTTCATAAAGGTGACTATGATAAAGCCCGTAAAACCCTGGAGGTAAGTGATCCTGGCGGTGTAGATCAGGCTATACAGGCTCTTCATAAATCTATTGAAGAGGAGAATCAAAAAGAAAGTCTGTCAGCTTTTTTAACCAAAAGGTTTAGCGTCCCTATATTCCTGGCAATACTTATTGCTTTCTTTAACCAGTTATCAGGCATCAATGCTATTATTTATTTTGCCCCGCGGGTTTTCGAACTTGCGGGTATAGGAAAACAAGCCGCCTTTCTCCAAAGTGCAGGTGTCGGATTGGTAAACCTGGTTTTTACAATGCTTGGCTTATACCTGATAGACAGATGGGGTAGAAGAAAATTGATGTTAATTGGGTCTGTTGGATATATTCTCTCCTTAGCGTCTGTGGCTGCGGCATTTTATTATCACTATGTGGGCGGTTTGGTAGTTCCTGTACTTCTTTTCATATTTATTGCCTCTCATGCTATAGGTCAGGGTGCTGTGATCTGGGTATTTATATCAGAAATATTTCCTACTAATGTTCGTGCCTATGGGCAATCACTCGGATGTACTACACACTGGGTTTTAGCGGCTATTATAACAACTATATTTCCAATACTGGCAACAAGATTTGGCCCCGCCCCTATTTTCCTGTTTTTTGCTATCATGATGTGTTTACAATTGATGTGGGTGATTTTTAAAATGCCTGAAACCAAAGGGGTCCCTCTTGAAGCGTTAGAAGCTACAATAAGTTTGTCCGATCCACGCATTTTGTAAAAGGAGTATATTTAGTCATCCTATCCAGATAAAATAATCACTATTCACACTTTAACTATGCCAGATAAAATTTCCACTTTCCAAAAAGTTGCTAATATGCTACAGCAACAAGGCTTTACAATTATTAATAAAGATGATACCCGTCCCTGGGGAGGTTTTTATGTAATTGATGAAGCTAATGCTCCGCAGTTTGTTAAGTATTATTTTCCAAATGAGAACATTGATGAATTAAAGATCACCGAAAAGATTAGCCCGAAGATTCTCTTAGTGGCTCCGCAAACCAAATTAAGCTGGCAATATCATTTTCGCCGTGCAGAAATATGGAAGTGTATTGAAGGTCCGGTTGCAGTGGTTACCAGTGACAATGATGAAGAAAAAGAAAAGCATATATTACAAAGCGGGGATATCATTCGATTAAAACAAGGTGAGCGTCATCGCCTGATCGGTTTAGAAAATTGGGGAATTATTGCAGAAATATGGCAACATACCAATGTTAATAAACCAAGCAATGAGGATGATATTGTTAGGGTTCAGGATGATTTTGGAAGATAAATAATAAGTAAATTTATTAGTTATTAAAACCCGGAACCTGGAGAAACATAAGTGAACTAAAAAAACCTCTGAGTTTATATGAATAAAAGAAAGGAAGTTACTATTTATGATCTCGCAAATAAGCTCCACATCTCAGTTGCTACAGTAAGCCGTGCTCTCCAAAATGATAGGGTTGTCAGCAAGAAAACAAGAAAGAAAATATCTGATCTCGCAGAAGAATTGGGCTACCGCTCTAATCATTTTGCACGAAATCTTCGCCAGCAGCAAACCAATACGATAGGTGTTATAGTACCTAAGTTAAACAGTAATTTTATTACTTCTGTTTTAGCAGGAATTGAGAAAGTAACAACCGAGGCAGGTTATGATCTGATCATCGCCCACTCATCTGAAAGCCATGAAAAAGAAGTGGCAAATGCTAATAACTTTTTTCATAAACGGGTAGATGGATTGATCGCTTCTCTTTCATTAGATACAACAGATTTGGATCATTTTAAACCTTTTGTAAATAAGGGTATCCCGGTTTTATTTTTTGACAGGGTAGAACAGGATGGCAATAATACTGTGGTGATTATTGATAATACCAAATGCGGTTATGTTGCGACCCAACACCTCATTGAGCAGGGTTGCAAAAGAATAGCCCACATTACTTCCAGCCTTAAACGAAATGTGTATTCACAAAGGTACAAAGGCTACCGTGATGCATTGTTTGATAATGGAATTCCTTTTGATGAAAGTAACTTAATAGTAAATGACCTGAGTGAACAGGCAGGTGTTGATTCAGCGATGGAGATCATGCGCATGAAACCATTGC
This sequence comes from Chitinophagaceae bacterium, assembly GCA_017882205.1. Taxonomy (GTDB): domain Bacteria; phylum Bacteroidota; class Bacteroidia; order Chitinophagales; family Chitinophagaceae; genus Ginsengibacter. Next base: position 837 of record JADGPY010000247.1, on the reverse strand, counting down.
CAGACGGTATTTTTATCGTCAATGATTTTGTTGCTGCTGTCTGTATGCGAACATTAAAAGAACATGGAATTAGCATTCCTGATGACATTGCTATAGTAGGTTTTAATAATGATGCCATTGGTAAACTGATTGAACCGCCCCTGACAACAATTAATTATCCAGGAATTGACATGGGTGAAATTGCAGCCCGAAACATGATCAATCATCTGAAAGGGATTAGCAATATTCATACTACCAATACTATTATCGTACGCTCTGAGCTGATCGTCAGAAAATCATCATTAAAAAAAGGAAATGGGCATCCTCAATTTTAAGCCTATTATGAACCAACTGAACCAACTACTTTTAGTCATATTTAAGGTCAAATAATCAAGTTTCCTTATCCCCTTATTTTGCTTCTATTTGTAATATGGTGATAGAATAACCAGGAAACAGTTGGGTGAAACTATGTCCAATCCCTTTAACTTTCGTGATCACAGGCACAATCTTCCCGGGTTCGGTGATGGAATTGGTATCGGTTGGCTTATCGGCTTTAAGAATTATAGACAACCCATCTTGCGCTACTTTTACTGCTCCCTTAACTTCAACGCTAACCTTTTGTTCTACCCCTGAAGTATTTACCACTTTAAGGTAAACTGTGCCCGTTTGAGCATTACGTGTGGCAACGTAAAACATTGCCGGTATTATTTTTGGCTGAATGCCAGCCGCAGAATCCCTTCCAGTTAGTTTGGTGATTTGGGTAGGAATGTTCTCTGCCACAATAGGAATTACCCGGTCGCCCTTATACGTATTAAATATTTTCTGTGCATAATAAGATGGCGAACCATAACTGGAAAT
>JADGPY010000246.1 GCA_017882205.1 Chitinophagaceae bacterium | reverse complement strand
GGCGTAAACGCTGGTTAAAAGATATTAATTCCGGGAACTTCACTGTAAGGAGTTTTGCTGAGCGCAATGCTATCAACTCACCTATCCAGGGAACTGCAGCTGATATGATCAAGCTTGCGATGATAAGGATCCATGATGAATTCAAAAAGCAAGGCTTTCGCTCAAGAATGATCATGCAGGTACATGATGAATTGGTGTTTGATGCTCATAAGGATGAAGTAGAAACTATCAAACCTATTATTATTAATAGCATGCAAGATGCCCTGCCATTACCGAATGGTGTGCCTACTGATGCAGAGATAGGAGTGGGAGAGAATTGGTTGGAGGCTCATTGACCTTTTCTAAACATCCGGTATGCAATTTTCAGATCACATTATTTCGTTCATTAAAAACCTTCAGTTCAATATTGAACTTCATGCAGGGATAGAAGTAATGAATCCTTTTTCTAATCCAGAAACAATGAATATCTGTGAGCGCTTCTACAAAAGGTATTATAGTGATGAAAATAAGCGATGGATGATAATGGGCATCAACCCCGGCAGGTTTGGAGGTGGGGTAACGGGTATTCCTTTTACTGATCCCTTACGACTTGAAAAGGAATGCGGGATAGAAAATAGCTGGCCAAAGAAACAGGAACTTTCCTCTTTATTTATTTATAATATGATCAATGCTTTTGGCGGCCCCGAAATCTTTTATAAAAAATTCTATATCACTGCGGTATGCCCCTTAGGATTTACAAAAGGGAATAAGAACCTGAATTACTATGATGATAAACAATTAGAGAAAAGGATAGCGGAATTTGTCATCAGGTCGATGAAGCAACAGTTATCATTTGGGATACAAAGCAATGTGGCATTTTGTTTGGGGGAAGGTAAAAACTTTGGATATGTCTCAAGGCTAAATGAAGAGCACAAGTTTTTTGACAAGATCATTCCCCTTTCTCATCCACGATTTATAATGCAATACAAGTTGAAGAAAAAGGATGAGTATATTGCAAGATACCTGGAGGAATTTAAGAAGGCTGCCAAATCTACGAGAGGTTGAACTTCAGAGACATGCAGAGATGTAGCATAAAGACGTAGGATAGAGACGTAGCACGCTACGTCTCTATATAGAACTTTTTTTATGACTTTAATATATTGTTACGACGCGTACTGTGGCTGGTGTTATGGGTTTTCTGAAGTGATGAAGAAGATCAATTCCACTTACAAAAATAAACTGGAGATCGAAGTAATCTCTGGCGGAATGATATTGCCCGAACATCCTGTTCATATTAGTGCTACTGCAGCTTATATCGAAAGCGCCTATAAAAATGTTGAAGCCGTAACCGGGGTAAAATTTGGCGATGATTATTTATGGCATATTAAGAATCCACATCAGAGTGACTGGTACCCAAATTCGGAAAAGCCTGCGATTGCATTATGCATTTTTAAAGAATACCATCCAGATCAGCAAGTACTTTTTGCGGCTGATTTGCAATATGCACTGCATTATGAAGGAAGAGATCTTTGTGATGATGAAGCCTATCGACATCTTCTTGAGAAATATAATATTCCCGTTGAAGATTTTAATTCAAAACTCTACGATGAATTCTACAAGGCAGAGGCTTATGCAGAATTTGACTTGTGTAAAAAATTGCAAGTGACAGCATTTCCTGCCGTCCTGGCGCAGGAGAGCGAATCTAAATTTCATTTAGTGGCGCGAGGATACACTAATTTTGAAACGATGGATAAACGTTTGAAAGAAGTGTTAATTTAACCCAGGGCTTCAGCTCTGGGATACAAAGACTCCCCCCATCTTTACTTCGGCTAAATATTTTCTCCCCTCCCTTTATTCAATCCGAAAGATTTTTTCATCCCATTGTAAAAGCAGCCAATGCATTTTCTTCACATTCGCGACGCCCGATATTTCCAGATGACTTTTCAAGGTATCTTTTTACTATCCTGACATTGTTGAAGTTGAAGAATAAAGTTTAATATAACCAAAGGAATGACAGAGCCTATGTGAATGAAATGATAACATACAGATAATTTTCAACTAACAATTTGGTAACATTAAACCATTATTGCTGCAAAAAATTAGACTTTTGCAACAATTAAATGTAATTGTTGATGCATTACTATAAAAGTATCAGTGGAATTTTGAGAGTGTTGGCATTAATTACAACTATATTTTATTTAATTGGCCCGGTTAACGCTCAAAAAAATGCTGATAGCTCATTTAAACCGAGTGGGAAATTATGGGGTTATGTTTTTGGTGATTATTATTATAAGGCTCATGGTGATCCTTTAAACCGCGGTGGTTCCAATCAATATACGGGTATTGAACAGGGTAGGAATGCTTTTCAATTCAGACGAATCTATTTTGGATATAATTATGACATCAGCCCAAAATTTTCTGCAGAAATGTTACTTGCAGCCGAAGATGATGTGACAACAAGTACTGGTGCAACAAGTGGAGATTTATTAATTGACAATAAATTTACTTATTATATTAAACTGGCCAATATTCGTTGGAAGAACATATGGAAAGGAACTGACTTTGTAATGGGTCAGGTTGCACCTCCATCTTTTCCATTGCTAATTGATCCTATTTGGAGTTACCGATCTGTTGAGAGAACAGTATCTGATATACGTCGGACACCCTCTTTTGATCTGGGAGTTACTCTGCAGGGTAAATTTGATTCTCAAGGGAATTATGGATATAACCTTATGGTTGGCAATGGTACAGGTGCTAAGCCAGAGAATGATAAATACAAATGGTTTTATGGAGATGTGTTTGCTAAATTTCTAGATCAAAAACTAATTTTCGATTTGTATGCTGATTATGAAAAGTTAGCCGGTACAACGGCTTATCCTCATTCCAGGAATATGATAAAAGGATTTGTAGCCTATACAACCCCTGTATATACCATAGGAATTGAAGGATTTATTAATCATGGACAAAATGATGTAGTAGGAATTAATACGACCACAAAGGATACTATATCTGCAAATGCAAGAGCTATTTCCATTTTTATTAGGGGAAGAATTACAAAAGATAAACTTGGATTTTTTGCGAGGGTAGATAATTATAATCCCGATACTAAGTATGATAATAACACCTATTCATCTTATAAAGGGCTTACGGCAAATTATGAGCCTAATAATAGAGAAATGTTTATTAATGCGGGACTTGATTTTACTCCCGTAAAAAACGTTCATTTCATGCCCAATATTTGGTATAACAGATACGTTAGTCAACAGGCAAATTTGACTGGTTCTGCTAACAAGGATCATGATCTGGTTTACAGGCTCACCTTTTATTATATTTATAGATAACTAGTCGTTCAAATCTACCGTCGGCAATATAAAATCAATTCTTCTACCAATCTTACATAGCTACGCTATGAAAAACTCAAATGAGCCATGAGCATTTTAAAATCAAGTGTTACTTTTGCCGCCTCAAACCGTTACAATGTCAAAAGGACCTGTTTCTCAATTTATCGAGCATCATTACCGACATTTTAATGCTGCCGCATTAATGGATGCAGCCAAAGGATATGTTACTCATCTTGATGAAGGTGGAAAGATGATGGTAACCCTGGCAGGGGCTATGAGCACTGCCGAACTTGGGATATCATTTGCAGAAATGATCAGGCAGGATAAAGTAGCCATCATCAGTTGTACGGGGGCTAACCTTGAAGAAGATATCATGAACCTGGTTGCACATAGTCATTATAGGAGAGTGCCAAACTACCGCGATCTGAGTCCGCAGGAAGAATGGGATCTTTTAGAAAATCATTACAACCGTGTAACCGATACTTGCATTCCGGAAGAAGAGGCATTCAGGAGATTGCAGCAGCACATTCACAACATATGGAAAGAGGCAGAAGAAAAAGGAGAGAGATATTTTCCACACGAGTACATGTACAAAATGTTGCTGAGCGGGGTGCTGGAACAATATTATGAAATAGATCCAAAGGACTCATGGATGCTTGCAGCGGCTCAAAAAAATATCCCAATAGTTGTACCCGGATGGGAAGATAGCACCATGGGCAATATCTTCGCATCATATGTGATAAAAGGCGAATTAAAAGCATCCACGATGAAGAGTGGGATAGAATATATGGTGTGGTTAAGTGAATGGTATCGAAATAATTCTTCAGGAAAAGGTGTTGGATTTTTCCAGATAGGTGGAGGGATCGCTGGTGATTTCCCGATATGCGTTGTTCCAATGATGTACCAGGATCTGGAATGGCATGATGTGCCCTGCTGGAGTTACTTCTGCCAGATATCCGATTCAACTACTTCTTATGGATCGTATTCGGGAGCAGTCCCTAATGAAAAAATTACATGGGGCAAGCTTGATATCCATACTCCTAAATTCATTGTTGAAAGTGATGCAACCATAGTTGCACCTTTGATTTTTGCCTGGATATTAGGAATGTAAACAGTATTTATGCACCTATCAAAAAATTTTTCAGCACAACAGGTAGCTTTTACTACTGCATTACCCATTGGACTAATTGCCGGAGCGGCTGTATTTGTTGCCGAAAAAGGGTGGCTGTCATCGCTGATCATATGTGGTGGTGTGATTATAATTTCTTACCTGCTGATATCAATTATGCTTCAACGTTATATTGATAGAAAAATCAAGCTGATATATAAATTGATCTACCAAACCAAGGCCACCAAAAAAGAAGAGTTTTATTATAAAAATATATTACCACCACAAAGCATTGATGAAGTAAAAGATGATGTGGAAGTATGGGCAGAACAGCATAAAGAGGAAATAGAGATCTTAAGAAGGAATGAAGCTTACCGCAAAGAGTTTTTGCTAAATCTTTCCCATGAGTTGAAAACTCCAATTTTTGCTATACAAGGATATGTGGACACCTTACAAAATGGTGCTCTTGAGAATCCTGAGGTTAATAGGAAATTTTTGAACAATGCTTCTAAGAATATTGACAGGCTGGTTAACCTGTTACAAGACCTTGATGAAATTTCCAGGTTGGAGAGTGGTGAACAGCTTTTATTTACAGAAAGTTTTGTAATCCAGGATCTGGTGAAAGAAGTATTCGAATCCCTTTCTATTAATGCAGATGAGAAACATATAAGATGTTATATCAAAAAAGGCTGTGAGCAACCATTGATCGTATATGCTGATAAAGAAAAGATAAGGCAGGTTCTAATCAACCTTGTAGATAATGCCATAAAATATGGTAAGGAGAATGGAAACATCGAAGGAAGTGCTTATCGTGTAGATGGCAAAAAGATCCTTGTTGAGATCAGTGACGATGGGGCAGGTATAAACGAGGAGCACCTTCCAAGAATATTTGAACGATTTTACCGAACAGACCTTGCCCGGAATCGAAAGGTAGGTGGCAGTGGGCTTGGGCTTTCCATTTGCAAGCATATTATTGAAGCTCATGGGGAGACGATCCATGTGCGGAGCAAGGTTGATGTAGGGAGTAGTTTTGGATTTACATTGCCTTCTACTAAAGGGTAATGAACCACAGAGAAACGAAGACACAGAGTGTCGGAGGTATAAAGATTATTTTAAAACTGTGTAACTCCGTGTCTCGGTGGTTCGATTTTACTTTGCTGTTAAACTAGTATTCTTTTCAACAACAATCCAGCACATAATAGCAGATACCAGCCCAATAACCGCCCCCGAAAGCACATCAATAAGAAAATGATCTCCTAAATAGATACGACTATAACCAACAAGGCAGGCATAGGCAAATAGAGGAATGGACAACCATTTGTAGGGGAAATAAAAAGTGAGGACAGCCGCCAACGCAAACGCTGAAGCTGAATGGCCGGATGGGAAAGATGAATATGAATGCAGGGTAACATTTTGAATAAAATAAGGGTAGCTTTTTTCCAGTAATATTCCCGGCCTTGCTTCAGGAAGGAAATACTTTAATACCTGGGCTAGCAGGCCTGAAAGCAAAAAACTGCTAATTACCAGTAATGCCAGTCTTTTTCTGTTGAATAAAAAACAAATTGCAGCTACCACTACCATACACCATCCATTGCCAAGTATGGTAAAGAGCAGGAAGATCTTGTCAAGATTACTTGTGTGATAAGAGTTGAGCAGTACAAACCCAGTTTCTTTAGCATAGTTCAAAAGCATACAGCACGAAGCTATCACCAGCAGTGTAAAGGCGGTAAAAAAAAACTTATTGTTCTTTATTAGTAATGAAAGCTTTCGGATCATGAGTTGTCCATCGGTTTGAGGGCTATATGCGAAAATAACAAATCAGAAAGCAGTATGTTTAAGATTATTCTACCAAAAGTCCAAATCTTGACCATGATTAAATTATGACTTATAATTCTTATAATAAGGAATTTTCTTGAACGGCATATTAGTTGCTATGTTAAGAAATCATTAACAAAATTAAAAATAGCCACTCCGAATTGGATAGTTCTATTTTTGCCGCATAAAATATCCGCCATGGCCTTCAATACTTTTCTTAAGATCTTCTTACCCAAGGATAAAGTCTTTTTTCAATTGTTCGAGAATGTAGCGGAAACTGTTATGAAAATGGGTACCAAATTGAAAGAGGTGGTAAAGGAACAGGATTTTGATACTCGTACGAAGTATATTCTCGAAATCGAAGATATGG
>JADGPY010000245.1 GCA_017882205.1 Chitinophagaceae bacterium | reverse complement strand
TGCCATCACTGATATTGCTCCAGCCCGCATACGCCCTGTAAGAATTTGTTGCCGAATTTCCAATTGTTACCTGGCTAACGTCGGTGCAAATAGTACCTTGCCCGATTGCAATAACATTATAGTAACCAGGGCCATTTACATCTGTATTGGCACCGAGAAAAACATTGTTGTATCCGTTGTCATAAGTATGTCCTGAATTATATCCAATGGCGGTATTATATTGTGAAGCAGTGGTACTATAAAGCGCAGCATATCCAATGGCTATATTGGCGGATCCTGCGATATTGGAATGAAGCGCATAAGTTCCGATGGCTGTATTGGAGATTCCTGTGGTGTTGTTATAAAGTGCCTCATTTCCATTGGCGGTATTGGTAATTCCTGTGGTATTGTTATAAAGCGCATCAAATCCGATGGCTATATTGGAGAATCCTGTGGTGTTGTTAAGAAGCGCATTAGCTCCGTTGGCTGTATTGTTACTTCCTATGTTTTGAGCAAGTGCACCCTCTCCATTGGCTGTATTGTAGGATCCCGCGATGTTGTAATAAAGCGCACCCTCTCCATTGGCTGTATTATAGGATCCTATGGTGTTTTTATAAAGCGCATAATCTCCGTTGGCGGTATTGGCAATTCCTGTGGTATTGTTATAAAGCGCTTCAAATCCGATGGCTATATTGTAGTATCCTGTGGTGTTGGAATAAAGTGCCTCATATCCGTTGGCGGTATTATAGTTTTGATTATTGTGATAAAGCGCACTATATCCATTGGCGGTATTGGCAATTCCTGTGGTGTTGGAATAAAGTGCAGCATATCCATTGGCTGTATTGTAGAATCCTGTTGTGTTGGAAAAAAGCGCATAAATTCCGATCGCAGTATTAAGGTATCCTGTGGTATTGTTATAAAGCGCAGAATTTCCAATGGCTGTATTGCCAAATCCTGTGGTGTTGGCAAAAAGCGCATCAAATCCGTTAGCGGTATTACCGCTTCCTGTGGTGTTGAGATAACCCGCGTCGCTTCCAATAAAAGTGTTAGATATTCCACTGCCTGTAAAATGATTCACACTATTTACTCTTCCTGTATTTAGTCCCACAAAAGTGTTTGATGAATCATCTGCATGAATCCACATCAGGTCGCCGCCATTGCTATTGCGAAACTTTATCAGCGGGTGGGTATTGTTCTGCGTGCTGTTGGCATCAATAATGAGTTGGGAGGCATCTGCAGAACCTTTAATGTGCAACTTTGAAGCGGGTGTATTAGTACCGATGCCCACATTTTGGGCAAATGTTGTAAAGAAAATAAGTACAACAAATAATAATAATAGTAAAGATTGCTTTTTCATATTTAAAGGTTTAAAATACTTAACAATAGATTACTTGCAGAGAACGCAGCGGCTTTTGCAGGATTTAAATTTTTGGAAAATATATGCAACTAACGTTATCGCATAAACGAAAAATAAGATGCCTGGTTGTTAGATTTTAAAACAGGACTATTATTTATCATTCATATTTGAAATTAGAAAATAAACATCCACACCATTAACATCATTTCACTAACGGCGGGTTTGGTTTCATTTACGGTCGGAAGCTATAAATAAATTTTGCCTCCCTCTTTTCACCAATGGTAGCTTTGTTTGCAGCAACGGTAATAACAGGGGCATAAATGGAGGGGCTGTTTGCACAGAGGCTTGTACACCTGTTTTTTTCAAAAGAAAGAAAGTAATTTTAGAAATATCAGAATTATTTTTCTGCACGATCAGCTATGTCTAAATGTTTAATCATAACATTGTTGCTGGTAACAGGTTGTTGTTGCTTTGGCCAGCATTTTGATGAAAAGAAGTTCATCCACTATACCACCATCAATGGACTTAGCGATAATGTGGTTACCGGCCTTGCACAGGATGAATTTGGTTATATATGGATCAGCACCACCAATGGATTAAACCGTTTTGATGGCAATGAAATAAAACGCATTTATCAAACTCCGGGAAAAGATGGACTTCTTACAGATAAATTGCGCAGCCTACAATGTGCAGGCAGCAATTTACTGGTTTCCTCTGCAAAAGGGGCACAATGGATTGATATCAACAAAAATCGTTTTACTAAACTTATTGTTTCGGACAAAGGACCTGCCTCTGCATTTCAAAATGACTTGTTCGATGCAGCTTTCACCAATCATCGCATTTGTGTTACCTCCACTTATACTGGTGTATATGCATTTGATAGCACAGGCAAACTGATCTTTCGCTACGATTATTACAAGCCCGATTCAAAAGGAAATATAATCAGTAATGGCCATTACGGGCTTGCAGTTATACAGCTTGATCCATACAGAGTATTGCATTTTGATAGAAAATACAGGATGTCAATTTATGATAGCCGGCAGAATAGTTTTTCATCTATTAATGATTATAAAAATAGTTTGCCCCACCTGTATTTGCTCGAGGGAAGATTGCTGAGTATAAGAGGAAGGTATGGAAAGAATATTATTTTTCTGGATGCTGTTACAAAAGAAATGATAGTTTATGATGTGATAAAAGACAGGCTAAAAATACAAGCCCCACCGGTATGGTTCAGGGAAAAATTAACCTGGGCAACACGTTGGTTAACTATCAACGACAGCACCGCAATTATTTATGGTGGCATAGGCGGGTTATATACCGTGCACATCAGCCTCATAAATCTGCAATTTTCATACGATTCCGTTGCCCAATTCAGCAAACAAATTTGTACAACTATATTACTTGACAGGGATAGCCGTTTATGGGTAGGAACAGAAAATGGTTTGTTCCGCCAAAATATAAAAATAACTGCGCTGAATTCTATTATGCACCCTCTTTTAAATAATCCTGGCATCAATTACGCTATTCCTTTTTTATGTTTTTTGCGTAAAAATGATCTTTTGTATGCAGGAACTTATACCTTATTACCCATAATGATACTGGATGGGAATACCTACAAGATAAAAAAACAAATTTCATTTTCATCGCTCTCACCTTTGTGCAACCAGTTATGGCATATTATTGAATATAATAAAGACACATTGTGGTTTGCAACACAGGATGGACTTGTATGGTATGATGAGCATAGCGGCCATTTTAACCGGGTTTATATTGATGGCATTGATACGCTGATTCAACACCATGCCATTACATTGCTTTATAAAGACACAAAAGGAATTATATGGTTACAATCAGAATGGGGCTATGGTGTAATAATGTATAATCCTGCAACAAAAACAACAGTAAGATTTGTAATAACGGATAAAGAAAATTATCTGCCGCTGCGGGTAGTAAATTTTGTAACAGAAGATAAAGAAGGCAATATGTGGTTTGCAGAAAATGGATTAATAAGGTGGAACAGGAAAAAAGAACAATTCGATACATTGATCACTTCCTACTATGGATTTAATAAAGATAATATTAAGATCACCGCCCTTAGTAATAATGAAAAAGGTGATCTTGTTTTTTGCAATGAGAATAATGGCGTGCTGATGTATGACCCTCAGACAGCTTCCTATAAGCAAATAAGCACTGAGCAGGGATTACAAGAAAATGCTGCTTATGATGCCAGTGCAGCAGGCAATAATTATATGTGGGTGGTTACGCACAACTATATTACTGTCATCAATCAAAATAATTTCAAAACGATCAGTTACTCCTATTCAGATAGTTTACCGGTGGCGTTTTTCAACACTATTTATCACGACGGTATAAGTAAAAGAATGCTGTTTGGATATGACAATGAAATAATCTGGGCAAATGATAGCATTGGTGAGAACATCGCTAAGCCCATTTCATTTTATATTGATGCCCTTCGTATTGCAGACGACACAACCCTGCTTTTTCCTGAAGAAAATATTGAATTAAATTACAGGCAAAACAATATAAGTATCCATTACAGCGCCCTTAATTTTGATGAGGCTGAAAGCAACCGCTATGCATACCGGATTAATGAAAAAGAATGGCTGCCTTTAGGAAGCGAAAACGTTATTCGATTCAGTAATCTTTCACCGGGTAAATATGAAGTGGAAATAAAATATTATTCGGCATCAGATCCCAATAGTGAAACACTAAAGAAGATAACAATTTTTATACAGAGCCCTTTCTGGAAAAGGTGGTGGTTTTTTGTTTTGATTGCCCTGACTAGTATTGCTACGGGATATATTCTTTACAAAAAAAATATTCATCAGATACGGCAAAAAGCGAGTATTGATAAGCAATTGGCAGAATATGAAATGAAAGCCCTGCATGCGCAAATGAACCCTCATTTTATTTTTAATAGTTTGAACAGTATCCGCGAAATGATACTGAATAATGAGAACAAAGAAGCATCACATTTTCTCGGTAAGTTTGCGCATCTCATCAGGTTGACACTGGACCAATCAGGACAAACCTTTATTTCACTTCGCAACACTATTGATTACCTGAACCGGTATATTGAAATGGAACAAATTCGAAATACTCAATTTATTTATTCATTTAATGTTGATGAAAGCCTGGATCTTGATGAGACAGTTTTACCACCCATGCTCATTCAGCCTTTTATTGAAAACGCTATCTGGCATGGCACTACGGTCAATCACAAACGGATCACTATCACCCTGAATTTTAAAAATCAAAACAACCAACTGGTTTGCATAATTGATGATAATGGTATAGGTATAGAACAATCAATAAAAAGCAAACAGGATAACGGTGATGGTCATACTCCTGTAGGTATATCCAATATCAAAAACCGCATCCAACTGCTAAATGAGAAATACAACCTGCAAAGCAGTATTACTATAGAAGATAAACTTAATTTACGGAGTATTGATAAAACCGGCACGTTAGTTACTTTAAGGTTACCACTTGAAATAGCAGTTGAATGAATAAGATAAAAACCATATTAGTAGATGATGAACCACGTGGTTTAACATCCCTTCAAAAACTATTGCAAATGAACTGCGCTGAAGTAGAAGTTATCAGTTGTTGCGACAGCGCTTGGGAAGCGAAAAATAAAATAATTCAATTGCATCCCGAATTGGTTTTTTTAGATATCGCCATGCCTGGGCAAAATAGCTTTGAGCTTCTCCGGGATTTACGGGAAATAAATTTTGAGATCATTTTTGTTACAGCACATAGTAATTATATGGTGCAGGCTTTTCATTTAAGCGCAGTAGATTATTTATTAAAACCTGTTGAAGACGACCTGCTGATTGAAGCTGTGAAAAGAGCAGGAAAAAGAATAGAACACAAAAAGGAAAGCTACCAGATAGAAACCCTCCTATATAATATTCAGCGTAAAACAGGCTCGCAAAAACAGAAATTATGCATCTCCTCCGTTAAAGGTTTCCTGGTTGTGGAAATTCAGGACATTATTTATTGTGAAGCCAGCAACAACTATACTAATTTTTATTTTACTAACGGAACATCTATCTGCACTTCAAAACCAATTCATGATTATGAAGTGATGTTGCAGGATTGCAATTTTGTACGCATACATAAATCATTTTTAATAAACCTTGAGCATATTAAAGAATATATCCGCGGCGAAGGAGGCGTCGTTATTCTATCAAACAAAAAAGAAGTTGAAGTATCACGCCGAAAAAAAGATTTACTGCTAACAAAGATGAAAGAGTATTATAAGTTTTAATAAATACGAGTCTGTGAAAGAAATAAGTACTCTGAAGTTTTTCAAAATAATATTTTAAGAATAACCCCAAAATAATTCAGCAGATAATAAATATTCTCCAAAAGTTAACTAAATTGATTTTTAATTGTAGTACCAAAATTTTAATAACAACTAAAAACAAAAAATTATGAAACAAAAAATTCTTGCCTTCCCTTGTATTTTATTAGTAGCAATTATAGTAATGATTGCTTCCTGTTCTAAAGGTCCAGCCGGAGCAGCAGGAGCCACCGGACCACAAGGATCAGCCGGCTCTACAGGAGGCACTGGTGCAACTGGCGCCACAGGGACCGCCAATGTAATTTATTCTCAATGGCTGGATGAAGCTTTTTTGCCCGATACAATCCATAACGGATCTGTTATTGATACACTAGGATTCTATGTAAACATTGCAGCTACGAAGCTGGACAGTATCATGATTTCTACCGGTGAAATGAAGGTATACATCAATCTGGGCTCTTTAGCTAATCCT
>JADGPY010000244.1 GCA_017882205.1 Chitinophagaceae bacterium | reverse complement strand
TCCCATCCATCAAACCATTTAACCAGAGGCGAGGATTATAGCTCTAATGAGCCGGATGAAATGGAAGTTCCAGAACAATCTTCTACTGATAATCTTATTCAGACAAATACAGGGCAAATAAATATCGGTAACACCACAGATCCAAATCAAACCGCAAATTCAGAGATATCTTCCACAACTACCGCCCCATCATCTGCTGGATTACGAAAACCTGTCACTCAGAATGGATTGAGTGCTGATGAGTCAAATAAAAATATTTTGAACCATCTGGCATCTGCCTATAATAGCAAAGTGAATGACAACATTGAAGTTCCTTCCGTTATTAATAATGATGGATCAGCTGTCGTAAAAACTGATATCGCGAAACAACAGGTAGCATTTCCAGGGAACGATGCGAATTTAGAGAATACCAATATAGCCCCTGCCCTAGTGACTGATCAACAAGTTCGTACCGTAAAAACACAGATCCTTGCTGCCAACATTAAAAAACAGGACAATAAAAAAATAGGGACCAGTACAACTGCTTTATCAATTATATCCAGGATCAAAAAGAAAAATATAAGCTGGACATATTATATAAGTCCATCTGTTAGTTATAGGAATGTATTCACTCCTCCATTGAGCAATACGGTTGTTTTGAATGGTCCTGTCATATCCCCAAATACGAATAATAACAATGTAAAGCAGTATCCTTCAGTGGGGCTGGAAGCAGGAGGTGCTGTAAATTATAAGTTGTTTAAAAAAGTACAATTTGTGACAGGAATACAATTGAACTACTCACGCTATAATATTACAGCAAATCATACTCATCCTACCATGGCCTCACTATTCCTGAATAGTGAAACTACCGGAACTCCGTATTCACTCACAGCCATTTCAATTTATGGCAATGGTATAAGCACAGGGCAATTTGCTGAAGTTACTTTACACAACTACAGCTTCGAGGCATCTTTGCCAATTGGACTTCAATACGAGCTCTTCGGAAATGATAAAATTAAGTTGAATGCGGTTGCGACATTTCAGCCATCTTTCATAATAGCTAATCAGTCTTATATCTTATCAACAGATAAAAGGAATTACCTTACAGATCAGGATTTAGTACGCAGATGGAACATGAATACCAATTTTGGCACCTATATCTCTTTTAAAACAAATACCTTGAACTGGCAGATTGGGCCACAGATCAGGTACCACCTACTTTCTACTTATATCCCGAATTACCCTGGAAAAGAACACCTGGTAGATTATGGCGTACGTTTCGGTGTTAGTAAAATAATTAAATAATAAAAGTTAACTACTTTTTTAAGCCGTTGAATCTTTAATTCAACGGCTTTTTCTATGAATATCTGCTGTCTTTTTTATTTGTAATTTTGCAGATGCAAAGACAATTTCTCTATCTTCCATTTCTTTATACTCTTTTTCTATTATCCTGTAATTCAAAAAAAAATACAATAACTGAAACCCCGATGGGAGAAGAAAAAAAATCTTTCCTGCCAGTAACCAATATCATCCGTGGACAACTTACTGAACTGGATAGCCTTCAGGTTGCACCACTTAAAATAATAACGTTTGATGGTAAAACAGATTCCACCTGGATGAAAAGAGAAGACATAAGAAAATTTGCCATCCCTTTTTTAACTCCGGAGATCGATACTGCTAACCTTAGAACTCTGTTCAATGTAAAATCATTCCTCGACCAGACAATCAACGCATTCACTTTTTCCTATGATCCTGCAGGTCCCCTGCCGGATACAATGCAGTTGCGTAGATGGGATGTTTACGTGAATCCACAAAGTCAAACGATCAAGCTAATTTATTTAGTGAAAGAAGAGAAGAAAGATGGTAAAGCACAAACCATCCAACTGACCTGGAAGCTGGGTTCATGGGCAAAAATCAGTACGATTCCTGATGGAACAAACGATCTTAAGTTGGTAAAAGAGGAAAAACTGATCTGGAACTTTAGCGAATAGTTCTAAGTTAATAATTCTAAGTTCATACTTCTAAGTTAGCCTGCCTACTGCAGGAAGGTTGGTTAGTTAATCAGTTTGTTAGTTCTTAGTTTAAAAGAAACAAATAAAAACAAACTTATTAACTAAATAACTTTCAAACTAACTTAGAACTAAGAACTTGTATTATGACCTCCGAAGTATTTCAAACCATCTTACGCACCATACCTAATAATCCTGGCATCTACAAATATTTTGATGCAAGGAATGAAATGCTGTATGTGGGTAAGGCAAAGAATATACGTAAAAGAGTGAGTTCTTATTTTACCAAAACATTCACCGGTTATAAAACCTACGAGCTGGTAAAGCGAATCCACAGGATTGAGTTCACCATTGTTGATTCGGAGCAGGATGCCTTCTTACTCGAGAATTCCCTGATCAAACAATTTCAACCCAGGTTCAACATTAACCTGAAGGATGACAAAAGCTATCCTTATCTGGTTATCAAAAATGAACGTTTCCCGCGCGTATTTCTGACCCGGAGTAAGATCAATGATGGATCACAATACCTGGGACCATTTACCTCTGTCGGAAAGGTAAGAGAGCTGCTGGAATTCATTAAGCAGAACATACAATTACGTACCTGCAAGCTCAACCTAACGGAAACCAATATACGTAAGGAAAAGTTTACCGTATGCCTCGAATATCATCTTGGTAATTGCAAAGGTCCTTGTGAGGGCCTGCAAACAGAAAATGATTACAATGTAGGCCTGGCCCAGCTTAAAAATCTAATGAAAGGAAATCTATATCCGGTAATTCAACATTTCAAAACTGAAATGCAACAGTATGCAGAGAATATGGAATTTGAAAAAGCTGATTTGATCAGAAAAAAAATAGATCATCTTCAGCATTACCAGGCCCGGTCACAGGTAGTCAATGAACATGTTGGAAATCTAGATGTTTTCTCCATATTGAAAGAAGAAGATATTGCTTATGTTAACTACCTCATGGTAAGCAATGGTACCATAGTGCTGACAAAGACAATCATCCTTGAGCAAAGACTGGAAGAAACTACTAAAGAAGTTTTACTTTTTGCCATCGGCCAATTGAGATCAACCTTCAATAGTGAATCAACGGAAATAATTGTACCCTTTGATCTTTCCTACCCTGAACCGGGGGTGGTTGTAACAGTGCCTAAAACAGGTGATAAGAAGAAGCTCCTCGAATTATCGGAAAAGAACGTGAACTACTTTACGGAGGAAATGAAAAAGAAAAAGATGCTTCAACTGGAAGGAAAATCGGATGCAGAAAAAAAAGAAACATTACTAAAATTACAGGAAGACCTGCATTTGCAGGAGCTGCCTGTTCATATTGAATGTTTTGATAATTCAAATTTCCAGGGAAGTTATCCGGTATCAGCAATGGTCTGTTTTAGGAATGGACTACCTAGTAAAGATGATTACCGTAAGTATAATGTAAAAACTGTCCAGGGTATTAATGATTTTGCAACAATGAAGGAGGTTGTTTTAAGACGGTATAGGAGGCTTGTCCTGGAAAATACTCCCTTACCCCAGCTCATCATAATAGATGGCGGGAAAGGTCAATTAAATGCAGCAGTAGAGAGTCTTGCTGAACTAGGGCAACTTGGAAAGACAACTATTGTAGGATTAGCTAAAAATGAAGAAGAGATCTTTTTCCCGGGGGATAAACAATCAATAAAATTACCCTGGGATAGTGCAAGCCTGAAGCTGATCAGAAGGATAAGAGATGAGGTTCATAGGTTTGGAATTAGATTCCATCGGGGCCAGCGAAGCCGTGGAACCTTTATAAATGAATTAGAAAAAATAAAAGGCATTGGTAAAAATACTGCTGATACACTATTAAAGAAGTTCAAATCTGTCAATAAGATCAGGGAACTACCACTAGAAGATCTTGCCAAAGAAGTAGGAAATTCAAAAGCAAATATCATCCTGAGCTATTTTAAAGAGCCGGGTCTATAAACCAAAGCTTGAGCCTTGGTTTATTGAGGTGCTAGCTCTCGCTCAGTTCTCTTCTTCATGCTCGTATCCAGAGTTGAAGCCCTGGGATATATAAAAAAAGGGCCAGGATAGAAATCCAGCCCTTATTAAAATCCAATATCCTATGAAAAACCACTTCAAAATTACGTTTAAGTTCTTAATAAGTCAAATGAGGTGACCATTAAACCACAGTAATTTTACTAAGGAAAAGTTAACATATTGATTATCAATAAAAAAAAAGGAAGCACATGGCTTCCTTTTTTTTATTATAAATAGGTTTTATTAATAACTCCAGAGACTCTGCTCGTAACTAAAAATCTTAGATGTAATGTTTTCACCTTCGAGAAGCTGTAATATTCTGCTGTCTTTTAGACCGGTATAATTTTCTAAAAACTTATCATAAGGATTATCCATACTGCTTTTGATAATTCTACCATAGAACATCCGGCTTTCAAATAACTCTTCCCATGTCATCCTTGCACCATAGTTCTTACCATTATACACTTCGTATTTAGCAAAGATGGGTCGCATATCCGGATAATATACCCAAAATAATTCTGTTTCGCCAACAAACGTATTCGTTTGAGCGGTGTACATATTTTT
>JADGPY010000243.1 GCA_017882205.1 Chitinophagaceae bacterium | reverse complement strand
GCAGCCGGTTTGCTTTTACAATTTGTGGTTGATTATGAGACTTTTCCGTACTCATGGTAGCTTAAAATAAAATCGGTGTCCCTTTTATAATAGAAATGGAATTACAGCTTTACGGCTTTCCGGGTATCCTTCTTTGAAATAGCCTCTATACCATTTATGGTGATCAAGTGCTCTTGGAATGAGATTTGCGGCAGTCCAGACTGCAAATGATAGTGCAGGCAGGCTCCAGGCCATTATGGCAAACCCGGACCATTCAATTATCTCCCCGAAAAAATTCGGGCAGGAGATATAATTAAACAATCCTCCCACCGGAATAAAATATCCCGCATTGCTTTCTTTTCTTAAACTGATTAATTTTTTATCAGCGGACTGGTTAATAACAAATCCAGTTATAAATATCATTCCGCCAATGATAAACTGCGGACTGGTCAGCCAGTTTGCAGGATAGCCGGGGGATGTAAAACCAAGCCAGTAACCGTTAAGTCCTGCGTTAATCAGATTGAAGAATATGGCGGATAGCATGATCACAACCGGCATCTTTTTTCCCTTGGTTTTTGTTCTTAGAGGAAAAATAACTGACCGGTTAATATAATGAATGGCCCATAAACCAAACAGGACCCAAACAGGAGAGGTGGGTTTATGTGGCCCAAGCAAAACAAGTAAAACAAATATCAGCAACGAAGGGAATTCCATTAATACCCAACCAAGCCTGTTATCGATCATCGGCCCCCAGTTGTTTTTGCTATGCCTGCCATACGGTGGGGTTATCTTTAAAAGAAAAGGAAAAAGGATGACCGCAACTCCCATCCATGCTATTGCAATATATTGAATTACAGATGAATTAATCATTAATATTAAATTAATAATTTAAATAAAAGTTAAACTATGACGGCATCTCCCGGCTGAATTCACTTGATATTACCATGCAATTTAAACCATTCCACTGTGTCCCTGATGGTTACTTCAAAATCACGGGAACTATAACCAAGCTCAGCAGTGGCCTTTTCATAGCTGATCATTTTATTCACATCCCTTAACGTTCTCAGTGATTCAAAAGTGTATAACGGTTCCTGTCCGGTGATTTTAGCATATGTTTTAATGAACGGCACACCGATTTTAGCCACCAGGGTGGGGATCATGAACTTTATAACTTTTTTGCCCGTGACATTCTCGAGAATTGTCGCAAGATCCAACACACTTACCCATTTCCCTCCAAGAATATACCGTTCGCCTTTTCTTCCTTTGTCCATTGCAGAGATGACGCCCCGGACAATATCCCGGACATCAACCCAGTTGTAACCGCCTGGCACGAGTGCTGGTAATGATTTGTTATACAACCTTATAAGCACTGTTCCTACAAGTGAAGGTTTAAAATCATAAGGGCCAATAACGGCAGTTGGATTGATCACGACAGCATCAAGGCCATTTTTAGTCGCATCCATAACGATTTTTTCAGCCTTTGATTTAGTGATCTCATACCATGTCGGACCCTCCATAACCAATGGCCTTGTCTCATCCATGGGCTGATCAAGAGGAAAATGGGAGAGGGCGTGAATAGAACTGAAATGGATAAGCCTCCTTACGCCATTCTCCTGGATAACTTTAATCAAATTTTTTGTACCTTCAACATTGACTTCCAGGAGCTTGTTCTTCTGTCCATCAATTGAAATCATAGCTGCAAGGTGAAAAACGATTTCGGCACCCTTGCATAAGTTCCTTAATGAATTTAGATCGCCAAGGCTCCCTTTGATAATCTCGAGGTCAAGACCGTTCAGAGAATTTATATTCTGGTGGACGAGAGCCTTAACCTGATGTCCTTCAGCCAATAAACTACGGCATAAATTTGCGCCAACATGCCCATTAGCCCCTGTTACTGCAATTTTCATGCAGCTAAGTTAATCAAATTCTCTTGTGAAAGGCAAAGGCAGAATTTAATTTGACCCAATCGGATCCCCCCATAAAACAGGTTGTATCTGTCTCCGGAACTTCATATTTGATAGGAGCAAAATTGCCAAGTAAATAATATGGATTTCTGAGTAGTTCTAATGTTATAAAAAGCCTTGTTTTCATATATGCTATTTTTAACCAATCAAAGATATACAAGCACTTAGTATCAATAATATCTCTAATAACCTGAGGATACGAGATAACTTTAATTTTATCTGGTTCCGGCATATAAATGGCTGTGGCTGGTGCTTCAAACCATCCATCGGATATTTCTTCTTCAGCCATATCTGTATAAATATATAATAATCCCAACTGTTGCATCCGACTGGCAAATTTTCTTATGAATCGGGGTACTATCCAGCTAAAACTACTTTTAATGTCGAATAAAGCAATGTCAATAATGCCCTGGTTTAATTCCCATTCTATGTAATTAGCATTCAATATTTTAGATGTACGTAGATGCCAGTTATTTTCGACAGCATTCATTCTTCCGGATTCCTGGAAGAAATTATCGATGTTATCGAATAGCCAATCGCTAACTTTACTTAACTTCAACATAATTTAAATTGCTTAAGAAATATTGATGATTATTACTTAATTAATTCTATGTACATGGCCAAAATTCATACAAATATATACTCAGTATTATTCTGAAAACAAATATTTTAAGTACTAATTATATGATTAACCCCAAGATTCAGTTTGTTTAATTAAATTATTAAGTGTTAAAATATTTTGCTTAACTATTGACTTAAGTGCTTAATTAATTTATCTTTGTAAAAACTCAACCAACCATGAAGCCAGGTTTGTTTTCATTTATTGGGGACGAATTTGAGAATGTATTTCAGTACTCCGATTTATTTCTGCCTGGTATAGAAAAGATCGCCGGTATTTACTTTTCGCAAAGGGAAAAACAGATCAGGATCTTATCGAGGAAAAGGGACCATGAAATCGATGATAACTTTGAGGAAGTCCTAAGAAAACCAGAGACAATGGTCATGATCCAGAAGTTCAGAACTGAAAATCACCAGTTTGCATGGATCAAAAAGGAAGATCTGCCTTTTGAAATTGCTCCGCAACGACTTACGGTCCCAACAATTTTTACGGAACTTGATAATGTCATCCTGGTGTTACGCTTTAAAAATGAGCATGATAAGCTCAACGATCTGTTAATGATTTATTTCAACCAGAATCTTGGGAATTTCGGACTCAATAAGGCAGATAAGGTGTTAACCGCAGATCATAAGGTTATTATAGGTCATTTATTATACTATCAGTTCAAATCATTTTTGCAATTAAACCTGTCTAACCGGAAGTTGCTCAGAACGCTTAATAATGGAGTCATGGCAGTAATTGGCGAAAATATGTCGTTTAAGGATCAACTCAGTCAAATAAAGGCTAGTTATGGTGATAATATGATAAGTGTATCATTACAGCATCTCCAGAAATTATCGAAAGAATATGGCAGGACTTATCTATTGGCTGAAGATGCTGTAAATAAAATCCGGGAATTCAAAGGAAATATGAAGCATATACCTGTAATACTGGAAAATGCCATTGTATTTACAGAGAATTTATTGATGCCTGGCGGAGAAGAAGAAATAGTTAATATTCAATCCTACAGCCTCGACTTTGATAGTTACCAGGTTATCGAGAAAACTGAACAGTTTACCAGGAAAATTGACAGCCGCCAGTCGAAAGCGATGCAATTCCTTGATAAGCTTGAAATGGCTGCTATTGGATTGAAAAACAAAAATATAGCAATAATCAGCTCTAAAGTGGGACAAGCGCTGATGCCCCCGATATCGGCTCCGGCCATTACGGATGCGCTTGGGAAAAACAGGGAATTGATCAGGCAATTGATTGAAAAATACCCTGATAAATGGGAAACTATACGCAAAGAGTTCAAACCTTTAGCGAATCAGTTGCGAAAAAGCGAAACCATCGACCTCAAAGAAGAAAGTGCCTGAAAATAATAAGCATTATCTTTGCTGAAAGTGATCAGATTAATGAAAAAGACCTTTATTACTATAGTTGCCGCTTTATCAGTGTTTTTTGCTTTCAGCCAGGAATTCAGCATTATACACGATGGCCTGACACGCACATACAGGCTTTATGTGCCACCAGCTTACAATCCCGACAGTCTCTACCCCCTGGTAATCAATATGCACGGTTTAGGATCAAATGCCTTTGAACAGGAAGTTTACACTGCCTTCGATTCTGTAGCCGATACAGCTGGGATAATCGTTGTATATCCAAACGGAATTAATCAGACCTGGAATATTTCATCTTCAACAGGTACAGATGATGTCGGATTTATCTCTGCGCTAATCGACACTCTTGATTATCAATATAATATTGATCTCAACCGTGTTTTTGCAACTGGCATGTCAATGGGCGGATTTATGAGTTACAGGCTGGCTTGTGAGCTTTCAGGCAGAATAGCAGCAATTGCATCAGTTGCAGGCTTACAGGCCTTTTACCCTTGTAACCCGGATCGCCCGGTTCCTGTCCTTCAATTCCATGGCACGCTTGATCCAGTGGTTCCTTATGCTGGAGTTCCGACGACCATTTCTAACTGGGTTAACTATGATCTCTGTCCATCAGATCCGACGACATTTGATCTGCCAGACATCGACACAAATGATAATTCGACTGTAACAGTTTATCATTATGGGCCCTGTGCAGAATCAACCGAAGTAATACTATACAGAATCAATGGGGGCGAACATACCTGGCCAGGAGCTACGATAATTATAGGCATTACAAACGAGGATATAAAGGCAAGTAATGAAATATGGAATTTTTTCAAAAAATTTACTCTCCAGGGTTCAACAGGGATAGCTTCAGATATGGCAAAACCAGGGCTATCATGCAATTTTTACCCTAACCCGGTCTATAATCTTACCACAGTTGAAGTGGCCAATCTGTCGTCTGACCAGTTTGAATTCAAAATTTATGATCTTGCCGGAAATGTGGTTTTAGAGCGAAATAAACTCACAGACAGCAGGTTTATAATTGATTGCAGCCAGATCAGGGCAGGAATTTATATAGCTGTTGTCTCAACTGATAAGATGCGATCTTTTCAAAAGCTTATCGTCAGATAATCAGGCCATTCCTTTGAAAATATCGATGCTGCGGGATAGCATCTCATCAGTAAAATCAAGGTGTGTTACCAAGCGGATTTTCTGTGGTCCGAATCCAACAGCTAATAGTCCCTTCTTAGCAAGCAAACTGAGAAATTCATCCTGCTTATACTTTTCGCTCAGGCTGAAAATGATGATGTTAGTCTGAACGGGTAAGACTATTTCGACATATCTCCTTGATTCTAAAAATGATCCAAGTTCTTTCGCCCGGCGATGGTCATCTTTCAGTTTTTGTACGTTGTTTTCGATAGCGTAAATGGCTGCGGCTGCCAGGTATCCAACCTGGCGCATCCCGCCACCCAGCACTTTCCTGATCCTGCGGGCTTTATAAATAAAATTTTTGCTGCCGGTTAGAATGGATCCGATAGGTGCACCCAATCCTTTAGAGAAACAAACTGAAACGGAGTCGAATATTTTTCCGAAATCTTCTGGTTTTTCACCAGTTTCTACCAGTGCATTGAATAATCGGGCGCCATCCAGGTGCATCAATAAATCATTTTTTTTGCAGATTTCCCCGATCTCTATAAGGTCATTTATATCATAAATACTACCTCCGCCTTTGTTAGAAGTATTTTCGGCAACAACAAGCCGGGTTCTCGGATTATGAACATTATCCGGGTTAATATTTTCAGAGATATGACCGGGCTTCATTCGACCGCGGTCACCATTGACAAGCCTTACGGAACACCCTGAATTGAAAGCAATGCCTCCTCCTTCATAATTGTATACATGCGAGGTGGTATCACAAATGATTTCATCGCCCGGTTGTGTGTGTGCCTTCATGGCTATCTGGTTCGTCATAGTTCCGGAAGGGCAGAATAATGCTGCCTCTTTTCCAAACATAGCAGCCATTTTTTCTTCCAGAAAGATGACTGTCGGATCATCTCCAAAAACATCGTCGCCCACTTCGGCTTTAAACATGTATTCCAGCATTTCCTTCCCAGGACGGGTAACAGTATCACTGCGCAGATCGATTATATTCTTCATTTTTTGTACTTTTGAAGTAATAGATAAAAGTAAGAATGAATCTCGATTCACATCAACAAAATTTTTCGAAGAAGGTTTTTTTAATATTCTTTCGTCTGGCAATATTCATGGTAGTCACCTTATCATTATTATCCTGCAGTTCCAGGTGGAAGTCGTATGTGATAAAAACCGGAAATCATTCTGCTATTGATATTAATCTCCCGACGATTAATGTCGATAAAATTGACTTTAAATTCAAAGCAGACTCTTCCTGGTACTATCCTCCACCTCCGAATCCGGGTTGGAATAAGATCAGGGGATTCAGCAACGGGCATCACCAGGACAATTCTTCGGCCAGGCTTGGCTACCAATGTTTCGGCGACTCAATTCTTGTTGTAGGGGCATATTGTTATGTTAACGGGGTGAGTCCACAGGAAAACACAGCACAGAAGGGAATTATTGATACAATTTACCCCGGAAAGGTATATCACTGTAAAATAAGCCGTGAAAATGGCAGGTATATCTTTGAGTTTGAAAATAAAGTTTGGGAAGGCCCAGCCGGGAAAGCCATAGATTGGGGTTATCTTCTGAATCCCTACATCGGAGGCGAATTCATTTTGGATCATGACTGGCATGCTGAAATTAAAGATTTAAAATGATGGTAGGCTAATTAATGCTAATTTTACTTCTTCGCATTAAATCTATATCGATCATGAAACACCTATCCATTCTTAACTTTTCAAAAAGCTTATTATTACTAATGATTGCAGTTATGATGACTGCATTTTCAGCACAGGTAAATGCACAGGACAAAACCGGTACTCAAACTGCGAAAAAAAATATTATGCTGGAAACCATAGATGACCCTTACGTGCCATCTCCGCGTGAATCGCAT
>JADGPY010000026.1 GCA_017882205.1 Chitinophagaceae bacterium | reverse complement strand
TTATCAAGAATGGTCTTTTCTATAGAGCGATAGCCCCATATTGGTTCTGAAGACATAACAAAATCGGGTGGTACAACCTGGCCAAGTACCAGGTCGGTCCCTTTCCAGATATCTTTAATTCTTAAGTTTGCGAGCTTTATATAAAAAGCCAGTTTGTTATCGGTTAAAGCGTCACCGCTGGTGCCTCCATTAGAAGCTTCAAGCAATACTTCAGCAGAAAATTTTTTGCTGATATTATAATTATAACCAAGGTAAAGGCGCCGTATCTGAAAAGCATTTCTGCCCTTTGGAACACCTGTATATTGGTTACCACCTCCCCTGTTTAAAGTATCCGCATGACCTTTGTAATAAAAGTCTGCAAATGAATATCCCCATAAACGACCTGAATTTGGGCTATTTGCCTTAAATGCGGAGTCAGAATTTAAAACGAATTGTGCTTTAGTACTATTATTTAATAGTAAGCCAATAAATAATACGATAAAAAATAATCGTTCTTTAGTAAACAAAGTGTCCATATAATTTTTGTGCAAAGGAATCTTTGTTATGTTACCAAATTGTTAAGCCAATATTACCTTAGGGTTAATAAACATTATATAGTCTCATCCCACTTTGATCATGTTGCTTGACTATCCCTCGAATAAATTTTATGTGTGAAATTTTCAGGAAAAAGTTATGATGATTATGAAAAAGTTGCCTGAAATCGAATAACTATGATTTTAAAATCCATTACTTGTGATATAAGGATGAAATCTCTTTATTTTCGCATGGGAAAAGATCTCTTATAAAGAAATGGAAGACCTGGAATATTTAAATGATGAATTTGAGAAAATTTTTTATTGATACTTAAAAATGTCTTCCAAACTCCAAATAAAAGACAAAAGCGAATCAGGTAATTTTATTAAGATTGCTCTGTTCAAGAAAGACATTAGGAAAACAGAACCGCACAAACACAACAACTATTTTGAAATTATTTACTTGTCAAAAGGCAGTGGCATACATTCCATTGATCACAATAAATACACAGTACAGCCACCCGTTATTTTCTTTGTACGTAAAGAGCAGGTACATCATTGGGACTTACTCACTGTGCCGAAAGGTTATGTATTGATTTTGAAAAAAGGATTTATAAATAAGAGCCTTGATGGTGAACTGAAAGCATTATTGACTAAAGTAAGCAGCTTATCCAGTTTGAATGTAAAAGACACCGATACCATTAACCAACTCTTTCGGTTACTCACCAAAGAAAACGATACAACAAATGAAAACAAATTTCCTATTGTGGAAGGTTTGTTGAAAGCATTGTTGGCAAAAATATTGGAAGTGGCAAAGCCTCTTATTAGTAAAGTAAAACTAAAGCCAGACCTATTTCAGTCTTTCGGGGAACTGCTTACCCAAAGCACAGAAATAAAAAACAATGTAGCCCATTATGCAGCCTTGTTAAATACTACTCCTCAAAATCTTAATACAGCCTGTCGCAAAGCGGCGAACCAATCCGCTACAGAAGTATTGGCTGAACATATTATCAGCGAAGCAAAACGCTTATTGATTTATACCGATAATACTGTTTCAGAAATCTCCTTTGCCTTAGACTTTAACGACCCTTCTCATTTCGTGAAATATTTCAAACGCTATACAATGCAAACACCTAAGGCATTCCGAAGCTTGTAAATCAGATACCATACTATTTTCAAATGTACCATGCTTAGTGAGTTTCATTGTATCACCTTTATGAATTTAAATATAAGCACTCCTAACATCCCCGCTTTGCAAATGGAGGAAATGAATCTCGTTAAATGATTAAACAGAAAAAATGAAAATAAATCCAAAAGCAGGCATAATCTTTTATTGCATGATTATGATGATTGCCTCAAAAGCCACAGGTCAGCAACAATCAAATAAATTGCCCCAGTTGCTGCAATTGGCAGAAAAAAACTATCCATTGCTGAAATCAAAAATGCTGGATATACAGGCTGCACAAAAAGGTATAGATGTAAGCAAGAGTACTTTGATTCCTTCACTGGATGCATCCTACCAAATGGACTATGCCACCTATAACAATATTACAGGTATGGCATATCCACAATTTCTTATCCCTATCAGTGGGCCGCCTTCAACAGGTAATAATATGAATGCTGTATTTGGCAGTGCCACATGTCTCTTGCTGAATTGGCAACCCATTACATTTGGTCAGCGGAAAGCACAGGTTGATTTTGCTAAAGCAGGTTTGCAGTATGCCAATGCCGATGCAGAAAATGAAATATTCCAGCACAAAATAAAAGTCATCAACGCATATCTTGATGTATTAACTGCAACTGAATTGGTGAAAGTATATCAGAATAATTTACAAAGAACAGAGGCTAATTTACAGGCGGTTCAATCTCTTGTTGTAAATGGTATAAGACCCGGTGTAGATACAGCATTATTCAAAGCCGAAGTTTCAAAGGCAAAAGTTGAATTGCTGAACAGTCAGAAATACAAAGAACAAACCCGTATCTATTTATCTCAATTACTGGCAACAGATAATAACATTTCTATTGCTGATACTTTATTCTTTTCCAAACTTCCTGTAACAACTCTTAGTGCAGATTCAGTTAAAAATCCATTGATTATTTTATACAACTCCAATATTGCTATCGGTTTTGCCCGTAAAAAAATGCTTTCAAAAACTACGATGCCAACGTTGGGCGCATGGAGCACCATTTATGCAAGAGGTTCCGGCATTTCATACAATGGAACTGTTAAAGCTACGGATGGCTTAGGCTTGCAGCGTTTTAATTACGGCATAGGATTACAATTAAGTGTTCCACTTTTGCAGTCTGTAAGAATAAGGCCCCAGTTACAGCAGCAGGATTTTCTGATTCAATCTAACCAGGAAAAACTCAACGAAATTCAACTGCAACTGAAAAAACAAAATGAATTGGCAGATACTTCTCTCAACAATGCATTTGCCGTTGTAAAAGAAAGCCCTTTGTTTTTAGAATCTGCCCGGTTTTCATACAGTGCCATGCAATCCCGTTACCAATCAGGTCTCGCTAATATTTCAGATTTCATGCAGGCCCAATATGCTTTGATAAAAGCAGAAACAGATTACAAGCTGGCATACATGGGCGTTTGGAAAGCCTTCCTGTATAAAGCAGCCGTGAACGGAGACTTAAACTTATTTATCAACCAGGTTAACTAAAGACATTTATGAATTTACTTAAAGGAGCATTACGAAAACCCGTTACAATAGTAGTAGCTATTTTGGCTATCCTGTTTTTTTCGTACATGGCTGTCAAAAAAATGAGGATTGATATTTTTCCTCAGTTAGGATTACCGACAGTTTACGTAGCTCAACCTTATGGCGGATTATCACCAGAACAAATGGAAGGCTTTGTTACATCTTATTACGAATACCATTTTTTATATGTAACCGGCGTAAAGTATGTAGAATCAAAATCTATACAGGGAGCAGCTCTTATTAAAATACAGTTTAATGAAGGCACCAATATGAGCCAGGCAATGGCAGAAGTGGTGGGTTATGTAAATAGGGCCAAAGCTTTTATGCCACCCGGCACAGTGCCGCCATTTATTACTCGTTTTGATGCAGGTAGCGTACCCGTAGGGGAATTGGTATTTACTTCCAATACCCGTACATTAGGTGAAATTTCTGACCTTGCGCTATTCAGGGTGAGACCCATGTTTGCCACACTTCCAGGGGTATCTGCACCACCTCCCTTTGGCGGCAATCAGAAAACAGTTATTGTAAAAGTTGACCCCGATAAAGTAAGAGACTATAATCTTTCACCCGATGAAATAGTACAGGCCTTAGTGAAAGCAAACAGCATAACCCCTGCAGGTAATGTAAGGGTGGGGGATGAAACCTTAATTACATCGCAAAATGCGGTTGTGGATAATGTAAAAGAATTGGAAAATGTGCCCATAAAAACAGGTGCAGGCCCAACCGTTTACATTCGGGATATAGCCAGCGTAGATATAGGTTCAGATATAACTACCAGTTATGCTTTGATTAATGGTAAACGTTCCGTTTACATTCCTGTTACCAAACGATCTGATGCTTCTACCTGGGATGTAGTGCAAAGAGTAAAAGCGGCTTTGCCGGATATGCAGGCAGCAGTGCCAAGCGATATTAAAGTGTCTTATGAGTTTGACCAATCTGGTTATGTAATAAACTCTGTAAAGAGTTTGTCGTTTGAAGGCGCCTTAGGAGCCATCCTCACAGGATTAATGGTATTACTTTTTTTAGGCGACAAAAGAAGCGCTTTAATCGTAGTGCTAACAATTCCCCTTGCTTTGCTTACAGGGCTTACCATGCTCTACTTATTTGATCAAACTATCAATATTATGACGTTGGGAGGTTTGGCTTTATCTGTAGGCATTTTGGTGGATATGGCAACTGTTACTATTGAAAACATACATCAGCATTTGGAAAACGGGCAACCTAAGGCCAAGGCAATATTATATGGTTGCCGTGAAATAGCAGGTCCATTGTTGTTAATCCTACTCAGCATACTGGCAGTGTTTACTCCTGCTCTATTTATGACAGGTGTTCCTAAAGGAATGTTCCTGCCTTTATCATTGTCAGTAGGATTTTCACTGATTGCTTCATTTTTTCTGTCGCTTACATTTGTTCCTGTAGCTGCTAATTGGTTATTAAAAAATGAAGCACATCTGCAACATGCGCATAATAAAGAAACCAGGTTTGAAAAATTGAGGCATCGTTATATTCACTGGCTTGAAAAATTTATCAAAAAGGGCAAATGGAAATCATGGGTCTATGTTCTTTGCTCCGTTGGATTAGCAGCTTTTTTATTTTCCGTTACAGGCACAGAAATATTTCCAAAAGTAGATGCAGGGCAGGCACAGGTAAGGTTGAGAATGCCGGCAGGAACACGGTTGGAACGTACCGAAGAAGCTACTCAAAAACTCTTGCATATTGCAGATAGCATTACTAAAGGGAACATAGAAACCAGTTCAGCTTTTATAGGTACGCAACCATCCAGCTTTCCAATTAACCTTGTCTATTTATGGACAAGCGGCCCACAGGAATCTGTAATTAAATTCAACCTTAATAAAGATGCAGGTATTGGCATTGAAAATTTTAAAGAACAGATGAGAAAAGCAGTGAGCCAATCACTTCCTGATGCAACAATATCTTTTGAGCCAGGCGATTTAGTAGAGCAGGTTTTAAACTTAGGCTCCAACAACCCCATAGAAATTGCAGTATTAGGCAGAGACCTTACTCAATCAAGAAAAGTGGCGGATGAATTAAATAGTAAACTGAAAGGCATTCCTTATTTAAGGGATGTTCAAATTGCAACACCGTTAGATTACCCGGGCATAAAAATAGACATTGATAGGGTGAAAGCAGGCCAGTTGGGATTAACTGTTGACCAAATTAGCAAGTCAACAGTTGCAGCCACATCATCAAGCCGCTTTACACAACCCAATTATTGGTTAGATAAAAGTTCGGGTATAGCTTACCAGGTGCAGGTGGAGTATCCGCAATACAGGATGAACAGTAACGAACAACTCGGATTGGTGCCTGTTTCGGGCAACGTTGGTAATCCTGTTTATTTAAGAGATGTTGCTACCATGCAAAAAATTACTTCACCTGGTGAATATGATCGTATCAATCAGCAACGCTTCATTACTATTACTGCCAATATTTATAATAAAGATTTAGGTGCAGCCATCAAAGAAGTAAATACTACAATAGCCTCTTTGGGCCAGCTTCCACAAGGCGTAAAAATAATGGTAAGAGGCCAGGCAGAATTACTCAATGAAACCATGAGTGAATTACAATCAGGGTTATTGATTGCCATTATTGTGATACTATTGATGCTGGCAGTAAACTTTCAATCCTTTAAATTATCATTTACCATTCTTTCTATCATTCCGGCAGTTGTAGCAGGTTCTGTATTGTTGCTGCTGATTACCGGAAAAACATTAAACATACAATCCTATATGGGAACTATCATGGCTGTTGGTGTGGCAGTGGCTAATGCCATTTTGTTTATTACCAATGCAGAGTTTCATCGAAAGCATGACCATTCATCCGAGTTCGCTATCATTGGTACGTTTAACCGTTTACGTCCTATCTTAATGACGAACCTTGCGATGATAGCAGGGATGATACCTATGTCGTTAAGCTTAGGGGAAGGTGGCGATCAAACTGCACCATTGGCGATAGCAGTAATTGGTGGTTTATTATTTTCCACCCTTAGTACATTGATATTTTTACCAATGATCTATTCTCATGTAATTGGAAAGCAACCCTACAAAAACCCTTCTTTGGATCCGGAAGATGAGGGTAGTATTTATTATGAAGCAAACAAAACAAATAATTCCACATTATAAAATCAGAAACAGCATGAAAAAAATAAATGGCCTATTGATTTTTATCATTACAACTTTTATTCTTGCAGCAGGTTGTAAAAACAAAGAAACAAAACTGCAAACGCAAACAGTCAAAACAGATTCCGTTGCGGTATTTATTTTGAAAAAAGAATCGTTCAACAAAGAAGTTTCCTTTCCGGGAGAATTACTGCCATTGGAAAGAGCCGAGATATATGCGAAGGTTTCCGGCTATGTAAAAAACATCAATGTAGATATTGGAGACCTGGTTCAGCAAGGAGAGGTATTAGCAGTTTTAGAAGCGCCTGAAATGATTGCTAATTATGCGCAGGCAAATTCGGATGTGCAAACAGCAAGATCCATGTATGCGGGAAGCTTGGATGCCTATAACCGTATTGTGAAGGCAGCAAAAGTGGAAGGTACAGTTGCAGCAGGAGAATTGGAAAGAAACAAAAGCCAGATGATGGCAGATAGCGCTGCATTAGAAGCTGCAAAATCCAAGCTCAATGCATTTGCACAGTTAAATAATTACCTCGTAATCCAGGCTCCCTTCAGTGGAGTGGTAACCCAAAGAAATGTTGACCCCGGCACACTGGTGGGAACAGGGAATGCAAAACCTATTCTTGTAGTTGAAAATAATCGTACCCTGCGTTTACGGTTGCCCATACCTGAAGCTTATACTTCAGCCAGTCCTGATAGCACGTTAGTTCATTTCACCGTAGACGCTTATCCTGCTGTGCAATTTGAAGCAAAGCTATCCCGTAAATCAGGAGCATTAAACCTTGCCAATCGTACAGAAACCTGGGAGTTTCTTTATACAAATAAAGGCAATCAATTAAAGCCAGGTATGTTTGCCAATGCAAACTTGGAATTCAACAGGTCTGCGCCAACTTTTATGGTTCCTTCTACCGCAGTTGTAACCAACCAGGAAAAACGCTTTATTATCCGATTAAAAGAAGGGAAGGCAGAATGGATAGATGTTCGCAATGGAATTGCTGTTGATAATAAAACAGAAATATTTGGTAACTTGTCCGAAGGCGATACTTTGATGGTTAGAGGAACTGATGAAATACAACCCGGCAAAGAATTGATGCCAAAATTTCTATCAAAATAAAATGGAGAATTTAAAAAGCCATTGGAAAATGTATTTGCAACAAAAGCACAAAATGAGGTAAGTTGGTTTCAGATACATTTTATTACCTGACAATTTATTTTGCCCGAATACTTATTCATTATTTATGGGTAATTACATAACTGCTCAATTTAAATTCCTCAAAATGATATAATCCTAAATCTCCTATTTTACCGCTTTTTAGTAAACAAGTTGCACATATAATTTTTTGTGCAAAGGAATCTTTGTTATGTTACCAAATTGTTAAGCCAATATTACCTTAGGGTTAATAAACATTTATAGGTGTTTAAATTTCCTTAATCCCACAGGATATATCAATTTAAACAGCTGACATTTTTGATAACATTAATGAAACAATTTGTTAACACCGGCTTAATAATACAAGCTTTTCTTTGTAACAAAAAAACAAAAACATGACACAATTCTTTACAACAACCCGAAAGTATTTTACTCTAACATTATTAACAATAACAACATCAGCTTTTCAATTAGGCGCAAATGCACAAGATGATAATACGATTCTTGGTGCGGGTGGCACTTTTGTTTATCCTTTGTTCTCCAAGCAATTTTCTGAGTACAATAAAAAAACAGGAATACAGGTAAATTATCAGTCAATTGGTTCCGGCGGCGGAATTCTCCAGTTAACTAATAAAACAGTTGATTTTGGTGAATCTGATGCTCCCTTAAATGATGATCAAACAAATAAAATTGGTGTCCCGGTTATTCACATTCCGCTGTGTTCGGGTGCTGTGGTTATAACTTATAACATACCGGGATTAAATGCAAATCTGAATTTTACACCTGATGTTATAGCAGACATTTTTTTAGGAAAGATTACCAATTGGAATGATAACCGGATTACTTCACTTAACAAAGGAATCAATATACCTTCTACCCCGATATTAGTTGCCCACAGATCCGATGGAAGTGGCACAACGAATATTTTTACAAATTATTTATCAAAGGTAAGTCCTGAATGGAAAGCCAAGGTTGGCAGCGGCACAGCTGTAAACTGGCCATCAGGCTTGGGTGGAAAAGGTAATGAAGGTGTGTCAGGGCTTGTGAAACAAACACCTGGCTCCATTGGATATGTGGAATTAATTTATGCCATCCAAAATAAAATGCCTAATGGAATAATAAAAAATAAAAAAGGGAAGTTTATTGTACCATCCATTGCATCTGTGAGTGCAGCGGGCAATGTGTTGATACCGGCAGATTCTAAAATATTTATTACTGACACCGATGCTCCTGATGGTTATCCCATAAGCGGATTTACGTGGGCGCTAATTTATAAGGAACAAAATTATAATAGCCGTTCTATGGAAAGAGCCCAAAAACTTTTACAATTATTGTGGTGGGATATTCATGAAGGCCAGCAGTATTGTGCAGGTTTAAATTATGCTTCTTTATCTAAGCAGGCATTGGCCGTGGCTGAAAATAATCTTAAATCAGCAACATATAATAATAAAGCAATTTTAAAATAGGCTGAAGGTCAAAAAATATAATTTCCAATAGAAGATTTTTTACAAGCAGGGCTGC
>JADGPY010000025.1 GCA_017882205.1 Chitinophagaceae bacterium | reverse complement strand
GGTATAACTTTGTGGCAATTGCTTTACATATTCTTCAAAAAACTCAAAACGTTCTTATTAAATAATGCCGGGGACTGTATGTGTGGGATATGGCCAACTCCAGGCAGAACGATCAACTGGCAATTTTTTATTCTTGACTTAGCTTTACTGGCCATGATAGGAAAGTTTCCATGGAGTTTCTGTTGTTCTTTGGTCAGCATTTCTTTGCCTAAAATTGTCCGGTCCAGTTGGCCTACTATAAGCAGGGTTGGCATTGTAAGCTTATCGAAATCATAAAGGACAGGCTGTTCATATATCATCTGGTAGGTAAGTGCGTTGATATAGGCAACACTGTTAAAATCTTTTTGTTTTAATGGCTCGGCCTGTGCCTTTACATATACTTCATATTCAGGCTTCCATACCGGGTAATAGCTTTGTTGATATTTTTTATAGGAGGCATAGGTGCCGCTTAATTCTTTCTGGTATTGCTGTTCAATAGTTTTGAAGGGAATAAATTTTTTATAATCCTCCAGGCCCAGAGGGTCTTCTAATATTAGCCGGAGGGTTCTTTCCGGGAACATAAGTGCAAACCGGGTCGCAAGTATCCCACCCATAGAATGACCAAGCACATTTATTTTTTCTATGTGTAATGAATCCAGCAGGGTTCTATTGTTTGAAGCAAGCATTTCAAAAGAATATTTCATATCGGGTTTAGACGATAATCCCCAGCCAACATGGTCAGGAGCAATTACCCTATAACCTGCATTTGAGAAAAAATCAATGACACCTTTCCAATAGAATCCAGTAAAATTTTTACCATGTAATAACAGGATTGATTCTCCATTTGGTTCTTTAGGCACAACATCCATATATGCCATCTTTACATCCTGGCCATCCAAAGAAAGAGTAATAGATTTAACAGGATAAGGGTATTTTATTTGTGCAGAGCTTAAAAAAGGCAATAAAGAAATTACCAGGATAAAAATAAGGGCTTGTATCCGCATATCATTTTTAGATTGAAGCGATAAAAATCGAGCCAAGCTATAGAGAAGTCAATCAAATATCTTAAAGAATTGTTATCAATTCTTGTGTGGCAATAACAATTTTAACCTGGAAGGTTCTATAATGGCTTTAACCCTGTTCGTTTTTCCAAAATATTCTCCATCAACCTGGAAGTGAGTTTTTCTTTTTATTTCAATCAGCACTGCTTCAGTTTGAAATACTTCAACTTTCTTTGGATTAAACCTCCTGTATCGGAAAAACAATTTGAGAAATTCTGAGAGTGCGATACGTCGTACAATCACTACCTCAAATTTCCCATCGTATGGATTTCCTTCGGGGTTGATCATTGCACCTGTCCCATATTTACTCGCATTTGCAATTACAACCATGAAAGCAACACTATGGGTTGTAACTCCATTCATCTCAATTTTTACGCTCATTCTCTGGCGTCTCCACAATGCCTTCAGCAACATTCTTGCGTACGCGAGTTTGCCGCGGATCTTTCCTTCTTCAAAATATTTTACGATCTGGGCATTCATTCCAATATCGCTAAGATGAATGCAGATATTCTTATCATTTATCCGGATCACATCAACATTTTTTATTTCGCCTGTCAACATTACATCTATGGCTTCTTCAACATTCATCGGAATGTTTAGTTCCTTTGCCATCCCATTTGCAGAACCAGCGGGTAGAATGCCCATGGCGATGTCAGTTCCCAGTAATTGTTCGGCCACCAGAGATACAGTTCCATCACCACCAACAGCCATAACTCTGTCTGGTCTTATCTGTTTGATACAGTAAGCCAGGGAACCAGCATCATTTTTGCCAGTTAGGAATAAGAACTCAATAGAATGAGGAAGGCCTTTGAAGTAATGTCGAATAGATGGTTCCCAATTTATCCTGGTTTTAGGACCAGAAGCTGGGTTAATTACAAATAATATCTTTATGGGTTCTTCTGTTGACATAATTGAACGACTGACTATGCAAAAATCAAATGAACAAGGTAAAGAACGGAATTCTTTGGTAAAGAAGATAAAAAGAAAAGTTCTTCATTGGCTACATCTTACAAATGATCCGGTTGTAAAGGTTTATAATGGATATGGGAGCGCTGAAAAGCTAGTGATTTTTGGTCATGCATTGAGACTAAGTCCCCTACCAAGGAAGAAATACAGGAAAAACGTTTTTAGAAATTCGTATGGATTGCTGAGAATGTTTATGGTTAGGCCATTGGCAAAGGCGAGACTGAAGATTCTATGGGAAAACAGCACATTTGAAACCCATACCGAAGATGATGGTTTTTTCAGGTTTGAGTGGAAACCAGATCACCCCCTTTCACCTGGCTGGTATTCAGTGACTGTTTCCATTATTCATCCTTCTAAAAGATCAAGGTATTCTGAAGCCTGTGGCGATATATTTGTTCCTTATCCTTATAAAAATACCTTCATCTCCGACATTGATGATACCTTCCTTATTTCTCATTCTTCGAATCTCCGGAAACGTCTGTATGTGCTGCTAACAAAAAATGCACGTAGCAGAAAGCCTTTTGAATCTGTTGTAGATTTTTACCAGGCCCTTGCAAGAATGGGAGCCAGTGACGGAACTTCTAATCCTTTTTTTTATGTTTCCAGCAGTGAATGGAATTTGTATGATTACATTAATGAATTTTCGAGGAAAGAACATTTGCCAAAAGGAGTATACCTGTTAAACCAATTAAAAAAATTCAGTCAGTTGTGGAATACAGGACAAAATAATCATGCAACAAAATTTGTTCGCATCACGAGGATCATAGAAGCTTACCCTGATCAACATTTCATTTTATTTGGAGATGATTCACAGGAAGATCCTAATATTTATTTTGCATTAGCTGAGTATTTTAAAGGAAAGATTCACGCAATTTATATCAGGCATGTACGAAAGTCGAGTAGGGAAAAAGTATTACTCCTTCAAGAAAAGATCGAGCTAATGGGTATTGCGTTTTGTTATTTTTCACATTCGTCAGAAGCCATAGAACATTCACGTGGTATTGGGCTAACTGTTTAATTTGACAGCTTTCTTAAATAACGGACTTTCTGTTTTCTTTATTCTGTCCCAGAAAGTAAAATACAATCCATAATTATATTTGAACTGGCGATGATGAAGGGAATGATGTGTTGCACCAATAAGCCATTTACCAGGGTATCGCACTAAAAATGAAGCAGGGTAGATCTCAATATCAAGATGGTTGATAACACTGCTGAAGGTCATAATTGTAAGCTGAATAACGATGACATAGTAGTGCATCGGCAGGATCAATAATACCAATGGCATAAATACTGCCTGGATCAATCCTTCTAATGGATGAAATGAAAATGCAGTAAAAGGTGAAGCTACGTTGCTATCGTGATGCACCTTATGTACTATGGGAAATATTCCTGGATGGTGCATCCAACGGTGGAACCAGTAATAATAAGTTTCATGCAGTAACATGAAAATTATGAGGCTAAATGGTAAATACCACCAGCCATAAAGCGAAGTAGAATTATAGACCTTAGTATATCCATGTTGCCATAATACTACTGTAATTGCCCCGGTAATAGAAAATATCATCGAGGTGACCAAACTCCATTTTACTTCTCTTATAAACTGGCCTTTTTTATAACTTTTATTATTTAATTTTCTTTTTCTCCACAATTCGGGAAACCATGAGTAAAAGAACAGGTAAAATAGTCCGGCAATCAAGAAATACCTTGCCGTAATAACCAGAAAGAATATACCTATCACAGCGGCAAACCATAGAGGCTGAGAAAAATCAGGAAGGTGCATAGATCAATTTACAGAAAATTAGGTAGATAATGATATGAACAAACGCTAACTTTTTATTAACATATTGGGAATCGAGAGGGGATGGTATAGAACTTGCCCTATTGAATAGAGAGATTTAGTTAAAACACCAATATGAACAATTTATTACCCAGTTTCCTGGTTGCCTTGGCAATTATTTCCATAAGCTGTAATAATAATAGTTCCAGAGAAGAAGCGAATGCATTTGCCACAGCGAGTTCAGTTAATGAAGTGAAGGAGGATACTTGTACATATATAGATTTAAATTCGGGTGACCGTGTTAAATTGCATTTTAACCCAACTAATGACATTACTACCAATGCAGAAACGGGTGAGATTGTTCGTATATACGTAAATCCAGCTACAAAAGATACTTTTGATGGATTAAATGGCCGGAAGATAAACCACGCTGTCATTAAGACAAGTTTCGGAACATTTGGAATTGATATGAGAAAAGTAAAGCTGGAGGATCATTTGTCGCCTGATAAAAAAGAAATATTGGCAGGAAATGAACAAAAAAAGTAAGTTTAGCCACTTCAAAATAATCTCCCCGTAATTCTTTGCTGTTTAAGAATATCCCCCTACCTTTGCACTCCCAAATAAATTTGGAATATTTAAAGTTCTTTAAAGATGTCTCAGAGAATCAGAATCAAACTACAGTCTTACGATCATAACCTGGTAGATAAATCGGCAGAAAAGATAGTAAAGACAGTACGCAGCACCGGTGCAGTGGTAACAGGTCCAATACCTTTACCAACTCATAAAAAGATATTTACCGTATTGCGTTCTCCACACGTTAATAAAAAAGCGCGTGAGCAGTTCCAGTTGTGCACGCACAAACGTTTGTTGGATATCTATACCAGCAGTTCAAGAACTGTGGATGCATTGTC
>JADGPY010000242.1 GCA_017882205.1 Chitinophagaceae bacterium | reverse complement strand
TATTACAAATGATCCATAAGCTTTTGAATATGTATTATTTCCAAACGCAGTGGCATAATATCCGGTGGACAGGTTTTCATAACCGGCTGCAAAGGTGTTGGTATTAACTGCTTTATTAGAAACTCCGATAGCTACTGCACCAAAAGCCGTTGCATCATTATTTGATCCAAGAGCCATTCCTCCGTTGTCAGATAGGTTACCATTTCCAATGGATATTGAATATTTGTTATTTGCGATGTTTGCTCTGTTAAAGGTAATTGTTCTAAATATAGGAATAATAATAGGAGGGCGAATAATGAAGTCTCCTTTGCTATCTCCCTCAGGAACAGGTCCCTTAGTTCCTGAAAAATATGGAAGCAGTGCGTAAGAATAACTATAGTAAGAACCAAGAGCAATTGACAAATCTCCATTCGCCTGTGACTGGTAGCCCATAGCTGTTGAATTAGGTCCGGATGCTAAAGTTCCGTTGCCAAGCGCCAGCGCATTAGATGCAGTCGCTTGAGCGCTTGATCCAAACGCGGTAGCATAGGGACCAGAAGCATTTGCGTTATAACCTATTGCTGTCGTAGCTATATTTGATGACTGCGAATTGTAACCAATAGCAACGGAATATGTACTAATTGCATCACTTGAATATCCGAGACTCAATGAATAACTTCCTGAAGCAACAGGATAATATCCCATACTTGTAGAGAGGTATCCGTTTGACAAAGAGCCGACACCTATAGCTAAAGCTCCCTTATTAGTTGCCTGAGCACCCATACCAAATGCAATTGAATACGGTTGTGTAGCCTGTGTGGGAGTGCTGGTCGGATTCCCTGAGCCATCCAATCCTACAGAACCAAAAGCGAACGATCTGTATCCCGAAGCAATTGCCCCTGATCCAAATGCATATGAATCATCTCCGGTGGCGTTTGATGCATTACCAAGGGCAAATGCATTTGAAGCAGTACTGATGCCAGCTACCCGTACACCGGCAATTGAATTCTTCCCTATAGATGTTGAATAATCACCGAATGCTTTAGCCCTGTAACCGAATGCCTGGGAATAATTACCCATAGCTATTGATTTATAACCAAGGGCAGTTGAATTTGTACCAACACTGTCTGCAAGACCGATATGAATCTTACCTGCAAGAAATGCCTGTTTGTTTGGATACCACAGTATCTGTGCAGCAGAGTCAACTGTATTAACAGCATTCGAACCGGTGACATTCATAAAATAATTCGGCAGAATGCCTTTTGAACCGTCAAAACCTCCGATTGCAAAACCTCCTTTTGTTGAGCCTTTACCAGAGGGAGGTGCATTATTTATATAAATCCTGACACTGTCAGGAGTTACTCTGAAATAGTCCTGCGAAACTGCTTTTGTGCCGCCAAATCCTCCGATAGCAAAACCTCCTTTTGTACCTTTTGCCCCTGTTGGTACATAGACATT
Organism: Chitinophagaceae bacterium; assembly: GCA_017882205.1. Lineage (GTDB taxonomy): Bacteria > Bacteroidota > Bacteroidia > Chitinophagales > Chitinophagaceae > Ginsengibacter. Next base: position 1,288 of record JADGPY010000242.1, on the reverse strand, counting down.
GACCGCGTCGGGGAATACAGCAAAAACAGTCTGCCCATCTTTCCTTTTGACCTCAAATAAGGCATCTGAGGCCTGATCATTTCCACTGACTACTGCTAGTTTGGTACCGGTTGTGAGCCCATCTGCTTTGGCTGACACCATGGAAAATGGAACTGACCATAATTTTGCTGATCCAAGCTGTTTCCATGTACTTGGACCCGGGTAATTGATTTTAATCCCAATGAAAAGTTGCTGTCCGGTCCATGTAATTGCGGAAAATGTAGTTGCAGACCCTAGTACTTTTGTGGCTGTCGTAGCTCCAATGACAAGAGTAAAAAGCCCAATGTTATTAGTTTTGGCAGTCTGCTGTTCTTCCCATACATAAGAACCTGCTGAACCTCCGGTTGCATAAAAGTCAGTCGTATCTGTCAGAATGGAAATTTTTACCTGAAAAGTTGCATTTATTAGCTCCTTCCCATCAGATCCGCGGGCAATTGCCTGATAATTAAATCCATGTGGCACTTGTGAAAATGCACTTAGACTTAATAAACAAAATAACAAACCGAGTAAAGTTGTTTTCATAGTCGTATATTAATTATACATTATAATCATTTTAACAGAGTTACTTGATAAAATTATTAAAGAAAAAGATGTTTCTGAAATTAATTACGCCAACGGCGTCTTATATTTGATAAATGCCCCGTCTGACAAATTCTATATGCACTTTTTTATGACTAAATTTAAGGAGAATAAGTTGCAATTTAATTTAAGTGAAATATATGCAATATATTAAATAAATAAAATAAATGATTCTTGTATTTACAATTATCCATTAAAAAGTAATAAAATGGCAATTGAAACTGAACGTAAATTTCTGGTTAAAGGCAGGTTTAAACATCTTGCTGTTAAAAAAATAAAGATTAAACAAGCATATCTTTCTATCAATCCCGGACGGATAATAAGACTCAGAATTGCGGATAATATGGGAATACTAACTATTAAATCTAATACCAGTAAAGGATTACTATCAAGAAATGAATGGGAATTTGAAATTCCATTAAAGGACGCCGGGGAACTGATAAAAATTTGTCTTCCAGGCATTATTGATAAAACACGATATCATATTCCGGCAGGTCGGCATATTTTTGAAGTTGATGTATTTCATGGAAAAAATGAAGGTCTCGTTGTGGCTGAGATTGAACTATCGTCAGAATCTGAAGAATTCGAAAGACCTGAATGGCTGGGGGAGGAGGTCACAGGTAATCCTGCATACTATAACTCAAATCTTGTATGAAAGCAGTTATTTTTT
>JADGPY010000241.1 GCA_017882205.1 Chitinophagaceae bacterium | reverse complement strand
TGGCATGGATGCACACCTACAGACCTGGTATTTCCATTCTTTTTATTTGCAGTTGGAAATGCCCTTGCATTTGTAATGCCCAGACTGGAAGCAGCGGGAGAAGCAGTTGTGTGGAGAAAGATACTAAAAAGGAGCTTCCTGATATTTTTCATTGGCCTTATGTTAAACTGGTTTCCATTTATTAAATGGGATCACGACATGATCGTTTTCAAACCATGGCAGTATATGGATGAAAAATATCATCAGCCTGCCGGTGTAAGGATATTAGGAGTATTACAGAGAATCGCATTATCATATTTGTTCGCATCCATTATTATTCATCTGTTTAAGGTTAGGGGTGCCTTTGTTGCCGCAGGCGTTTTGTTACTTGGCTATTGGTTTTTGTGCCTGGCAGGAAATCCAGCAGATCCTTTTAGCATGAATGGATGGTTTGGTACTAATGTTGACAAAGCCATTCTTGGAGAAGGGCATATGTATCACGGTGAATTTGTAAATAGAGTACCGGTTGCTTTTGATCCAGAGGGATTCATGAGTTTGTTTGCCGCAATAGTTCAGGTGATTTTTGGATATTTTGTTGGTGACTATATCATTAAAAAGGGTAAAACGCCTGAGATGGTGAATGGGCTATTTGTAGCAGGCTGTGTGCTAATATTCACAGGATTTTGTTGGGACATGGTCTTCCCTATTAACAAAAAAATATGGACAAGTTCCTATACTGTTTATTCTACAGGTCTGGCAATGCTTGTCATCTCGGTAATGATATATATCATTGAATTTAAACACTGGCGGGGTTGGTGGAGCCGCTTTTTTGACGTGTTTGGAAAAAACCCATTGTTTATATTTGTTCTAAGTGGTTCGATTCCAAGACTCCAGGCGATGGTAAGGATCCCTAATGGATTTGCCGCTAATGGCGCTCATCAATACCTAACACCATTTGCATGGTTTTATGAGCATATTTGCAAACCTATCTTCGATAATCCGAACAATGGCTCTTTGCTCTATGCCATTTGTATGATCTTCATGTATTGGATCATTGTATGGTGGATGGATAAAAAGAAGATATATATTAAGGTGTAATCTCGTAGCTTATATTGTATCCAGAGCCCTTGACTGACAATCTATATCAAGAGTCAACCCTATGCGTTCCGTCAACTATAGCCACTTTATATACGTCGGGGTCGATCTGAAATTTCTTCTGGTAGGCGGTAGTTATATCATTCAAAAAAATATCAACGCCCTTACTTTTCACAATATTTATAGTACAACCACCAAAACCTCCGCCCATCATCCGTGTACCAAGAACATTTTCATTTAACCTGGCCTGCTCAACCAAAAAATCAAGTTCTTTGCAACTAACTTCATACAACTTGCTCAGTCCCTCATGAGTTTCAATCATTAACTTACCAAAACCTTCAAGATCATTTTTCTGAAGCAGGGTCGCTGCCTTCTGGGTACGCAATATTTCTGCCACTACAAACAGGCACCTGTTATATACTTCTTTGTCCATCTTATCTTTAAAAGCCAGTAGAGTGTCGGGGTCTGTTACATCACGGAAAGACCTGATATCAGAATTTTGTTTCAATATCATCAAGCCTTCTTCACATTCTTGTCTTCTCTTATTATATTCAGACGCAGCAAGAGAATGATGCACCTTAGTGTTGATGAGCACGATTTCAAAACCTTCAAGCATCAATGGGAAATATTGATATTTTAGCGTCATGCAATCCAATAGGATAACGTGATCTTTTTTCCCCATCATATTGGCAAACTGGTCCATAATCCCACAATTTACTCCGGGGTAGTTGTGTTCGGCTTGTTGGCAAAGAGTAGCCAGATCTGGCTTGTTGATGTTGAGATTGAATAGCTCATTGATGCCAAATGCAAGCCCGCCTTCCACCGCGGCTGATGAAGACATCCCGGCACCATTTGCAATATTTCCTCCAAATACACAATCGAAACCCTTTAATTCAACCTTTCTGATTAAAAATTCATTCACTACACTCAATACATAATTTTTCCACCCATCCAATTTTATCACTCCTGTAAGTTTTACAGATAATGAGTCATTAAAATCAATGGAATAAAAATTAAGCTGATCCGTATTATTGGGAGCTATCGCATAATAGACACCTTTGTCAATTGCCGCGGGCATTACAAAACCATCATTGTAATCAACGTGTTCTCCGATCAGGTTTATGCGTCCAGGAGAGTAATATATCTTTGGTTCGGAAGAAAATCTCTTAGAAAATTCATCCTTTACTTTTTTTGCAATTATATCCATATCAAGCTAATAAGGTGATTTTATAACTGGTTTTAAAAATTGCTGATTCGCCAGGCTCTAGTATTCGCTCTCCCATGTCATTGTTAAATGCATCGGGTGCGGAACTTAGATTTTCAATGGCAATGCTATTTCTATGCGATGGTGTGTACAATTGTAGGTAAGGATATGACATTTCAGGATGGATCTCAATCTCTACTTTCTTACTGGAATTTCTCAATACGCACATTGGTTGACACTCAGCAAAATTGAGCGTGAAACAATTGTCAAATACAGTACTGCCCATTTTTTTTAAAGAACAAAATTCCTCGTATCTTATCAGTTCTCCAGTGGGTATAAGTTCATCATCAAACACCACCATCTCCTTAGATTGAAATTCAAGTTGCAAGTCATCAATCTTAGCTCCTAAAGTGAAATATGGATGCCATCCATCCTGTATAGGAATCAATCCTTTATCCCGGTTAATGGCTTCAGTTATTACATTTACTTTGTTATCCTTCTCTAATTCATAGGTTACAATACAATCATAGTTAAAGGGATATCCGGAATCCAATGCCCTGTATTGAAACATCATTCTAACCATTGCTCTTTGTTCATTTGCATCCTCTTTTATCACGACAAATGGCTGGTCATACAATAGACCGTGTAATGCATTTTTTCCTGAATAATATTTTTGAATTTGATATTTATTCTCTCCGAATCTATAAATACCCTTATTAATTCTGCAAACAAACGGTGAAAGCTTACATCCCAGAAATCCTTGTTCTTCCAGTTTTCCCCTAAACTCGTCAACGCTTTGATAGCTTTGTATAACATTCAAATTTTCATTATCCTGAATGACATTAAACGAATTCATTATTGCCCCACATGCAGGAATAATCTCAACAAATGTTTGAGTAGCCCGATCTTTTAAGATCACTTTATCAAATCCATTTTTTGATTCCCTCTCTATGGAAAACATATGAATGATTTAATTGGTAGAATTACGTGAATCAAAGATATCATTCAGTTCCGGAGTTAAAACACCAGTAATTAAGAAATACTTCAAATCAGCAATGATCTGGCAACTACCCGGGAATTCGTATGCCGGGATAGAATCCAGGTGAAATTTTTATTCAACAAATGCCTTCAGTTAAAGTTCTACCAGCCTGAAGACAAGTTTCCTGGGAGCGAGTTGGTAGCGACGCCCCAGCTTTGGGGTAGCCTGGTTATAATTAGGATACAATAGGGATACAACTCAGATACAACTACATGTGCATGTAGTTGTATCTGAGTTGTATCCCTATTGTATCTGTATGGTAATTAAGCTACCCGCAAGCTGGAACGTCGCTCCCCGAAAGCTGGAGCATCGCACCCAATAGCAGCAATCCAGCAACTGAGGCAAAGTTACAATACAGAAAGCGCCCTGCAGCAAAACATTATCTAATTGCTCTCAAGTATTTTCATAACAATTTTCTCTTCTGGTGTAAGATCTGCGGTATTATCATCTACAAGTATTTCATCAAGCTCTTTGATATATTTTTCCAGCTCTTTACTTTCATAAAGTGATAGAATCAGGGGATGCACGTAATATTTTTTGCATACAGTTCGGGTATTGCCCAAATGGTTAGACACAGTATCCAACGCTTCTATTATTCGCCTTTTTGTTTCTGAGGGTGTATCACAACAACCTATGGATTTTAGAGCGAGAAACGCCTGGATGGTACCGGCCCATGTTCTAAAGTCCTTGGCAGTAAAATCTGCTCCACTAATATTCCTGATATAATCGTTTACCATACCTGAATCAATAGAGAGGTGTTTGCCATTTTCATCATAATATTGAAAAAGTTCCCTGCCCGGAATATCACGACATTTTTTGACAATATTGGAGAGCTTTTTATTCTTCAGGCTGATTTCATGAGCAACTCCTTTTTTCCCAATGAAAGTAAATTTCACTGAAGGTCCTGTTATCATTACATGCCTGTCTTTTAGCGTAGTGAGACCGAATGAACCATATA
>JADGPY010000240.1 GCA_017882205.1 Chitinophagaceae bacterium | reverse complement strand
TCTTTGTTATTGCACATAACAGCAAGAGTGAGGCAGGCATTTATCCGTCGGCCATTTATTAAAACAGTGCATGCTCCACATTGGCCCCTATCGCAACCTTTTTTACTTCCTGTTAAGGAGAGATTTTCTCGCAAGGCATCCAGGAGGGTGACACGGGCGTCGAGATGTAAAATTTTCTTTTTCCCATTTATTATTATGGTGACTGTGACAACATTCGTTTCACCGGAATTAAAGATCTTTTGCGCCTGGGAGATGGTTGTTTGCTTAAGCAGAGGGGTAATAGCCAGCCCGGTTCCTGCCATAGTTACCTGTTGCAAAAATTCCCGACGGCTGCTTTCAAACAATGATTGCTCCTCGTTTGGATCATTCACTTTTTTCATTCTTTAAATTTAGAATGTTGATATTGCTACATGAAAGATAATACTGAAAATTTAATTCCACAAACTATATGCCCATTTGTGCCTACCTATGTGCCGATTCGGTAGCTTCAACTAGCTTCGGGTAACTAAAAATTTAAGGGAAGTGGTTACAATAAATTCGATACTTTTATAAATAAATAACAAAATATGAACAAGCGCGATACCAGCATAATTTATTTTATTTTAGGAATATATACATTGATGATTAGTTGGTATTATAATCATTCAATTATATTATTAATTATCCACTATATTCTTTGGCCTTTTTACCTGGTATATGAACTTCTTAATGGCCACCTTTCGCATGATTTGTGGAAGACGATTCCTCAATCTTATTTTAAATAATAGCAAGAATAGAATTGTCACACTACGATATTATCATCATTGGAACTGGTGCAGGAGGTGGAACTATTTTACACAAACTAAAAGATTCAGGCAAAAAGATCCTTGTATTGGAACGTGGAACCTTCATGCCCCAGGAAAAAGAAAACTGGGATACTGAAGAAGTTTTTCGAAAAGAACGCTATCATACTAAGGAAGTCTGGAAAACTAATGGAGACGAAGATCTCCACCCTGGCACGGGCTATTGGGTTGGTGGAAATACCAAAGTATATGGTGCGGCCCTTCTTAGGTTACGAGAAAAGGATTTTGAAGAGATTCAACATGCTGGTGGGATATCCAGGGAATGGCCTTTAAAGTATAAAGACTTTGAGCCTTACTACACAGAAGCAGAAAAATTATTCCAGGTACATGGAAAAATGGGTTTGGATCCAACAGATCCTTATCGCTCAGAAGAATATCCATACAAGGAAGTTAGCCATGAGCCGAGGATTCAGGAATTGCATGATGACCTGGTAAAGGAAGGGGTGAATCCTTTTTATATTCCTTTAGGAGTTAAGTTAAATGAAAGTGATGCGATCAAGTCGGCTTGTATCCGTTGCAATACCTGTGATGGTTTTCCCTGCCTCCTTCATGCAAAAAGTGATGCGGATATTAATTGTGTACGGCCTTCCACAGCGTTTGAAAATGTAACATTGCTTACAAATGCAAAAGTTATTAGATTAAATACCAATGTTTCCGGCAATGAAATACTGAGTGTTGATGTGGAAATTGTAACTGAGCTAAATCAATTCACTGCAGATATATTTATTTTATCTGCAGGAGCGATCAATTCGGCTGTTGTTTTATTAAATAGTGCAAATGATGCTCATCCCAATGGCATGGCAAACAAGAGCTCCCAGGTTGGAAGAAACTTCATGAAGCATAATAGCATGGCTATGATTGGGATCTCAACAAAGCCAAATCCTACGGTGTTTCAAAAAACGTTGGCAATAAATGATTATTATTGGGGAGACGAGGAATTCAAATTCCCCATGGGCCATATCCAGTTGCTTGGAAAATCTAATAAGGAAATGATCTCTGCAGATGCGCCCTTTATTACACCTGGTTTTGTTTTAGGAGAGATGGTAACACATTCCATTGATTGGTGGATGACAGGGGAGGACCTTGCCGATCCGGATAATAGAGTAAGCGTTATAGATGGGAAAATTCATCTTGAGTACAAAGAAAATAATTTGGAGGGATTTGAGAGACTGGTAGATAAACTAAAAAAGATATTATACAGGATTGATTCCGGATACAGCTTCTTACCTCATAGTTTGTATTTCACAAAAAATATTCCTTTAGCTGCTGTAGGCCACCAATGTGGTACTGCAAGATTTGGAAACAATGAGAATACTTCTGTGTTGGATATAAACTGCAAGGCACATGAGATTAATAATTTATACGTTGTGGATGGAAGTTTTTTTCCATCAAGTGGGGCTGTGAATCCTTCGTTGACTATTATTGCAAATGCTTTACGAGTTGGAGATCATTTATTGAGTATTATGAAATGATCCTCAGCATGAAATGAATAGTCTTTTGAAAAACAAACTCATTCTTTATTGTTGTGAAGCATTAGGCCTGGGTATTTTTATGTTTTCGGCGACATTCTTTGATGTTTTAATTGATCATCCCGATCTTTTCATTCGTGAACATATCCATTCTGCAATTATCAGAAGATCCATTATTGGATTTTTTATGGGCCTCACTGCACTTTATATTCTCAATTCATCATTTGGTAAAAGGTCTGGTGCACATATTAATCCATCTGTAACACTGATACAATACAGGCTTGGAAATATAGGGAGCACAGATGCCCTGTGGTATGTTGTTTTTCAATTTATAGGTGGCAGTATGGGCATGTCCCTAATCTATTTAATAATGCCACATCTTGTTGCTCATCCTGCCATAAACTATATAGTTACAAAACCTTCTGATGCGGGAATTTTTGTTGCGCTTATCCTTGAGTTTATTATCTCTTTCCTTTTAATGACGGCCGTTCTTTACAGCAATTCAACGAAGAAACTAAGCAGATACACTGCCTATTTTGTAGCTGCATTAATTGCGATATTCATAACTTTTGAAGCACCCTATAGCGGGATGAGCATGAATCCGGCGCGAACGTTTGCATCAGCGATAGTAGCTAATCAATGGAATAGTTTTTGGTTGTATTATATTGCTCCTCCTGTTGGAATGGTGGTAGCAGAATTGTTTGTATTGAAAGTATTACATAAGGAACTTAAACGCGTTACATTGCACAATGATTGATCAAAAAATATAAATCAATATGAATACAAACCCAAGATTAAAAGGACAATCTGCATTGGTAACTGGTGCAAATAGTGGCATTGGAAAGGCCGTGGCAATCGCCATGGGTAACGAGGGTGCAAATGTGGTAGTAAATTATGTCACCCACCCAGAAACTGCACAAGCTGTAGTAGATGAAATTAAATCGAATGGTGTAAATGCGATTGCCCTTGCTGCAGATGTAAGTAAAGAGGACCAGGTGGTGGCGATGTTCCAGGCGATGTACAAAGAGTTCGGAACAATAGATATTTTAGTTAATAATGCAGGTTTGCAAAAAGATTCAGCCTTCGAAAATATGTCTCTTGCAGATTGGCAATTGGTCATAGACGTGAATTTGACAGGTCAATTTTTATGTGCCAGGGAAGCGACCCGTGAATTTTTACGTAGGGGGGTTGTGCCTGAAAGAAGCATCGCGGCAGGAAAAATAATTTGCATGAGCAGTGTTCATGAAGTAATTCCCTGGGGAGGTCATGTAAATTATGCTACCAGTAAAGGAGGGATAATGTTACTTATGAAAAGTATGGCCCAGGAACTGGCTCCTAAAAAGATCAGGGTTAACAGTATAGGTCCGGGAGCAATACAGACACCTATAAACCACACTGCCTGGGAAACTCCCGAAGCGTTAAAAAGCTTACTAACGTTGATCCCATATAACCGGATTGGGCAACCAGAGGATATCGGGAAGGTGGCTGTATGGCTGGCAAGTGATGAATCAGATTATATAACTGGTACCACCATCTTTGCTGATGGAGGAATGACCTTATATCCCGGATTTTCAACCAATGGATAATTATGAGCCATCGAAATAAAACTGCAGAACAACAAAGGCTAGATGCTAACGCTACTAAAAAAGTTCCACTCGAAAAATGGGGGCCCTATCTCAGCGAAAGGCAATGGGGAACAGTAAGAGAAGACTATAGTGAAAATGGCGATGCCTGGAATTATTTCACTCATGAGCAGGCAAGAAGCCGGGCATATCGTTGGGGAGAAGATGGGATTGGCGGAATATCAGACTACCTGCAGGATATTTGCTTTGCCCTTGCTTTATGGAACGGGAAAGATCCAATATTAAAAGAAAGACTGTTTGGATTAACCAATGGCGAAGGTAATCATGGGGAAGATGTAAAGGAGCTATATTACTACCTCGACAATCTTCCTACACATTATTACATGAAGTATTTGTATAAATATCCTCATGCAGTATTTCCTTACGAACAATTAATTGAAAGAAATCGTTCACTCTCCAAACAAGACCCTGAATTTGAAATCCTTGATACCGGAGTTTTTAATGATGATAAATATTTTGATGTATTCATTGAATATGCAAAGAACAATAGCGAAGATATATTTATAAAAATCGAGATAATAAACAGGGGGAAGGAAGCAACTTCCTTAACTGTATTACCTACTCTTTGGTTTTACAATCGCTGGCAGTATCATGGATTACAAACAAGGCCTTCGATTACTCTTTCAGGGAATGATTGTGTTGAGATCAAACATGAAAGAGCAGGAAATTATTTTCTTTATTTTCAAAAAGCCGATGATCTCTTATTTACAGAGAATGAAACTAATTTTCAGAAGTTATTTAACAAGCCAAATGAATCCCCATTTGTAAAAGATGCTTTCCATGAAGCCATCATTAGTAATACAAATATTGATGCACTAAGAGAGAAAAAAGAGGGAACCAAATTTTCCCCTGTATATCATTTAAACTTAGAAGCAGGGAAGTCGGGCACAATATTTTTGAGGCTGACCAATCAGGTGATTCAAGTTCCATTTGAAGAAAACTTCCAGTCTGTTTTTGATCTTCGAAAGAAGGAAGCGGATGAATTTTATGGATTGATATTACCGCCTGATACATCGGGAGATGTTGCCAATGTTCAACGGCAGGCATTTGCCGGACTACTATGGAGCAAGCAATATTACCATTTTGATATAGAACGTTGGCTGAATACCTCAGATGGGATTACCCCTATTTCTCAACTTAGGGTAGAAGGCAGGAATCATTCATGGAAATATTTGAAAAACCAGGATGTTATATCAATGCCGGATACATGGGAGTATCCCTGGTATGCATCATGGGATTCCGCGTTTCATGCTATCTGTATGTCGAGAATCGATCCTGCGTTTGCAAAAAATCAGCTGCTCATACTGATGCGCGAATGGTATATGAACCCTGAAGGACAACTACCTGCATACGAGTGGGATTTCAGTGATGTGAATCCTCCCGTGCATGCATTTGCTGCGTTGGAGGTATATCATAATGAGAAGTTATCTAAGGGTGAAGGAGATATCATTTTTTTAAAAAAGATATTTCAAAAACTGATCATCAATTTTACCTGGTGGGTGAATCGCAAAGATTCTAACGGGAATAACATTTTTGAAGGAGGATTTCTTGGTCTAGACAATATCGGAATTTTTAACCGGAACATTCAATTACCAGATGAAATTATTTTGGAACAAACTGATGGAACCAGTTGGATGGGAATGTATGCTTTGAATATGATGGATATTGCACTGGAAATTGCCATGAACGATGATTCCTTTGAAGATGCGGCAACAAAGTTTTATGAACACTTTGTAATTATTTCAGAAGCTTTAAATGAGTTAGGCTTATGGAATGATTCTGATAATTTTTTCTACGATGTTCTATGCCTTAATGGGAGTGAACCATTCCCTCTTAAAGTGCGATCAGTAATTGGCCTTGTTCCATTGTTCGCTGTCTCAATCATTCAAAGAAATGAAATTGACAAATTGTATGATTTTAAAAAAAGAATGCAGTGGTTTAAAGAGTATAGATTATCGAACCAAAAATATCTACCAAGCGAAGAAAAAAGTGGGGAAGAAAATGTTCTCTTATCATTGGTTCATAAAGAACGGCTCGTATTATTATTACAAAGATTCCTGGATGAATCAGAATTTTTATCACCCGGAGGTATCAGGGCTTTGTCAAGCCACTACCGCGAGAATCCATTTACTGTCAATATAGCCAATGAATCGTACACTATCCAATACGATCCGGCAGATTCTACCTCTGGATTATTTGGTGGAAATTCAAATTGGCGGGGCCCGGTTTGGATGCCAATCAATTATTTATTTATCCGGGCACTTCAAAAGTATGGCGAGTTTTATGGCGATACTCTTAAAGTTGAATGCCCTAAAGGCTCAGGAAATTTTATAAACCTGAAAGAAGTTTCACATGATTTGATGAGCCGGATCACTTCTATCTTTACAAGAGATACTAACGGCAACAGGCCGGTTTTTGGTGATTACAATTGGTTTTATAAAAACTCAAATAAGGAACTCTTACAATTTCATGAATATTTTCATGGTGATACTTCGCGAGGATTAGGAGCAAGCCATCAAACCGGGTGGACGGCACTGATCGTGAATTTGATATGACTGTCTGAACCTTGAGTCACATGATTAAAAAGATCACTTGATATAAGGATTAAAAGATCAGGGCAATTAATTATTATTTACAAGCTCTATACTGGTGATTGGATGAACCTCCCATGAGGTAGCGCGCCAATTGCTTGCATTTCCAGGGTTTGTATTTTCCGCTGATGCCTTATGTTCCTCATCAAAAAACAACCATCCTTTTACTTTCACCCAATGTCCCATATAGGTTGCTTTTATCTTCTCGGTGCTCCAATCAATTCCTTTTTGCATCATTAAAAATCGCATACGCGGGGTTATTTCAACTATTATCCTTTGACTGCCTTTGGTGCTGTTTGGATCAGCAACCAACACTATATGGGTATCCATTTGGCTTTTATCACTCGCATGGCAATTGCATGTTTCAAGGCCTCCCGGCTTTACGTCAAAAACAAAACCTGTTAATTCAACTGCATTTGAGGTGCTCCAACGAGTTTCATCATTCCCGGGGTTTAACATGCTGGCGGCTGTTACATTACTATTAAAGTCGTTTTGCGATGGTTCGGTATATCTGTTTTTGAACTTGTTTAAATCCTGTAACCTTTGATTGGTTGATTCGCCTATCATCGGGCAGTTGTTATAAGTATCAAGGTTTACAGAAGAAAAACTTGTATCTACTGCTAAGTTCGAAGCGGTATCAGGTGTGATTTTGACCTGTGCAAATGTTAAAACCTCGAAAAACATCAGTGTTATTACGACAATAATTATTTTTTTCATTGTAAATGAATTAGGTTGATAAAAGGGATAGGGAAGGAATTGATAGTCTAAGATAGGAATTGGATCGTATATCTGCAACTGCTGTTGAGCGAAGCGAGACATTAATTTTTGTTAAACAATTAAACTTTTACCCCTAAAATAGAGTCCTATATCAGTTAATTTTACTTTTATAAAAACACTCACATGAAAAATAGGTTTTTTCTGTTTTTTAGGGTCATCTTTATTTCCATTAGCTGTATGGCATTATTCTCCTTTTTTTACGGAGGGCCTGCAACTAAATATCGTTTTCAATTTCCTTATAAGAGAGCCGGGCTGACCGAAAGAGCCGCCGCTGCCCACCTGCTGAATAGATTCACTTTCGGGGCGACTCCTGGCCAGGTAGATGAAGTAGTTAACATGGGATTGGAAAAATGGTTTGAACAACAATTAGATGGGGGGCTTCGTGATGATTCAGTGGAGTTAAAGTTAAGCGGCTATAGTGCATTGAAATTGAGTGATAGTGCAATCCTATCAGATTTTCCAAAACCTTTCCAGATTCTGCGGATGGCCATAGCCGACGGTGTAATTAATAAAGATTCTGTTAATAAGTCTGATCCAAAGGAGTATAGGCAACAATTGATTGGGTATATGCAGAAGAAAGGATTGAAACCAGAACAAGAACTTTTTCGACAATTTATTAATCAAAAAATTCTTCGGGCAGCATATAGTAATAACCAATTGCACGAAGTACTCACAGATTTCTGGTTCAACCATTTCAATGTTTCCATTACAAAAAACGACTGTTCACAGTTTATACCCAATTATGAGCGCGATGTGATAAGGCCTAATGTAGCGGGTAAGTTTTCTAACCTGCTTTTATCTACGGCTAAATCGCCGGCCATGCTTTTATACCTTGATAATTTTAGCAGTGCCGGGGAAAATAATGATCCAGGTATGCCAGGTAATGACCAGTTCAGAAGACTCCTCGCAGAGCGCCAGAAGCAATTGAAGGACACCTCTTCAAAACAAGCAGAGCTTTTAAAGAAGCTTGAAACTGCAAGGAAAACTCAAGGGCTCAATGAAAACTATGCACGGGAAGTTATGGAGCTCCATACATTAGGTGTAGATGGAGGATATACTCAACATGATGTGACAGAAGCGGCAAGGATACTAACTGGCTGGACAATTTTCCCAATGAGTACTGAAGGATATGGAAGTGCTATCAGGAAACTAATAGACAGAGTTGGAGAAGATAAATTGGTTCAAAGGGGCTTTGTACATGATGGAGACTTTTTATTTGCAATGAATCGCCATGATAACAAAGAGAAAACCGTTTTGGGAGTTAATTTTCCAGCCAATGGCGGATATAATGAAGGTGTCCAACTTTTGCAAATGCTTGCTCATAATCCTTCTACTGCCAAATTCATATGTAGAAAACTGGCTGTTCGTTTTGTGAGTGATAATCCACAGCAAAGTTTAATCAATAAGATGGTCAAAACATTCACTAGTAAAGATGGAGATATTAAAGAAGTTTTAATTACGATGACCACTTCTCCAGAGTTTTGGAGTAAGGATGCTGTACGTGAAAAAACCAAATCGCCTTTCGAACTGGCCATCAGCGCTGTCCGTGCACTTAATGCTGAAATTCAACAACCTTACCAGGTGTTCAATTGGATAGATAAGATGGGTCAGAAAATCTATTTCTACCAGGCGCCTACAGGTTTCCCGGATAAAGGTCAATATTGGATCAATACCGGGTCATTATTGAATAGGATGAATTTTGGATTAGCCATTGCCTCTCAGCGTATTCCCGGGACGAAATTTGACCTGCTGGCATTAAATAACCATCATGAACCTGAAAGTGCCAGCGCAGCACTTACAACATACGGTAAGCTTATGTTGCCTGAACGCGATCTGGATGAAACAATTAAAAGGTTAACTCCTCTTTTAAATGATCCGGGGTTGGTTAAGAAAGTAGATGAGGCTGCTAGCAAAACTCCTGTCACCAAACCTGTTAATGTTGTAAATGATGATAATTCAATGATGGGGGATGAGATGAAGGACAATAAACAAAAGCAGCAACAGGATAAAATATTAGCTAAGAACGCCAACACTATTGCTAATAATAATTCAATGTTATCACAGGTAGTGGGAATTCTTATAGGATCTCCTGAATTTCAAAGAAGATAAAGGAAGATAAATCTCTGAACATTTAAATTTAATAATATGTTTTCTCGTAGAGGATTTTTAAAATCTGGTGGATTAGCACTTTTTGGAATAGGCGTAGGTGGAGTTCCGACCTTCATTGTTAAAGCTGCTGGGTCTGGTAAATTACTAAGTCCTTATAAAAAGAAAAAGGTACTCCTATGCATTTTTCAGAGAGGAGCTATGGATGGGCTTATGGCTGTTACACCTTTTAACGATCAGTATCTGCAAGCAGCACGGCCTACTTTGTTTATGTCTGCAGCTAAAGATGCTAAAACGACACCTCTTATAGACCTGGATGGAAAATTTGGGATGCACCCTGGTCTTAAGGCATTTGAACCATTTTTTCGGAGTAAACAATTAGCCATCGTTCATGGTATTGGTTCACCAAATAATACAAGGTCGCATTTTGATGCCCAGGACTATATGGAGTCGGGAACTCCATTTGATAAAGGGACTTCGAGCGGATGGCTAAACAGGGCAATAGGATTGATGGGGCATGATCGTACTCCATTCAGTGCAGTAAGCATGACCTCCTCAATGCCGCGATCCTTTTATGGGGATAACGAAACCATTGCTATTAGCAATCTCCAGGATTTTGGAATTCAGATGAGGGGTAATCCGATAGGAGCAAATATGGCAGCAAAGAGTTTTGAAGATCTTTATGATCAGACTTCCTCCGGGCTATTATATGAGACAGGAAAAGAAAGTTTTGATGCTGTTAAAATGTTACAGAAAACTGATACCAAAAATTATAAGATTGAAAACAATGCCGTTTATCCTACCAGCCCCCTTGGAAATGCTTTAAAGCAAATTGCGCAGCTTATAAAAATGGATGTAGGATTGGAGGTTGGATTTGCTGAATCAGGTGGATGGGATACCCATTTCAACCAGGGTACCGAACTTGGAATATTTGGACGGAATGTAATTGACCTTAGCAACAGCATCACAGCATTATGGACAGATCTGGGTCCTGGGTACCAGGATAATGTTACTATTATGACAATGACAGAATTTGGGCGTACTGTGAAACAGAATGGTACAGGGGGTACAGATCATGGGAGGGCATCCTGTAACTTTATCCTGGGTAATGATGTAAATGGAGGAATCGTTCATGGGAATGTAAAACCTCTTTCAATCGAAAACCTGGAAGATGGTCGGGATCTGGCTGTTACAACTGATTTTAGAAGT
>JADGPY010000239.1 GCA_017882205.1 Chitinophagaceae bacterium | reverse complement strand
TGTCTCTCCATAGTTGCGGTAAGGGAGTGACCTTGAATTCTTCACCAACGGAGGAGTATTTAATTTCTTTCTTGCCTGTTTCTTCATTCTCTAAAAACGCTTTTCGCTTGTACATGAAATTGTAAGATAATACCGTGCATCTCTCATTATTATTATCAACTACCCGTAACGGAAAGTTGATTAATTGTAATCCTTCATCAAGGCTTACAACTGCGCCATTTTCATTTTTACCAAGGAAGGTTTTAAGTTTAATAACCTTTGATTGGGCAGGCTTTGTCGTAACTGGCTTAACCGGCTTTTTCTGTGCCTCAGTGATTATCAATGAAAATGCAAAGATTAATAATAGTATTATTCGCATAATGTTTTTTATTTTTTTTTGAACCACGCCGTCGTTCAAAAAACTATCCTAAAGCCTCTAAGCTTTCCTCAATCACTTTAATCCTAATCTCGGCATCCAATTTCTTCTTCCTTTCAAACTCTATTACCTCAACTTTAGCATTCTGCACAAAGCGTTCATTGCTTAATTTTTTCTCTACCGAATGTAGGAAACCTTTCAGATACTCCAAGTCTTTTAACATCTCCTTTTTTTGAGCTGAAGAGTCAACCATATTTTCCGTTCCTATATAAAATTTATCTTTCCTTACAATAACAGAAATGGTATTAGGAACTGGTTCATGTACAGACCCAATCGTTGCGTTCAGCTGCTTCGATAAAATAGTATTGATCACTTCAAACGTGCCTTGGTCTGCTGAATCTATATGAAGATTTATCTTTTCTTTAGGCTTAACCTGGTTTTTATTTTTGGCATCACGGATTGAAGTGATAACTTCTTTCAACAACGAACCCTGTACCAGGATGTCCTCGTTGGGAGAGTGTATACTTTCAAATTGTTTAACTACCAGGTCGTCTTCCTGCTCGTGCAATAAATGATATATTTCTTCTGTGATAAAGGGCATGAAGGGATGCAATAACTGCAAAAGATCTTCAAAGAAATGAACCGTTTTATTATAGACTGCTTCTTCAATCGGTTCTTCAAACCCGGGCTTTACCCATTCCAGATACCAACTACAAAAATCGTCCCATATCAAAGAATAAATGGTTTTAAGCGCTTCACTTAGCCTGAATTGTTTATATAGATTTTCAACATCGGCCTTTACTTTATTTAACCTGCTTTCAAACCATTGTATTGGAAAATCAGCAGCTCTACTTTGTTCTCCTTCTTCTTTGCCCATTGCTATTTCTTTATTGCTTATTGCCTTTTTGGCCTTCCACATCTGGATCAGCTTCAAAACATTCCATAGCTTATTATTGAAATTTCTACCCTGTTCAAGACTTGCTTCGTCAAACAAAAGATCATTGCCCGCAGGGGAGGAGATCATGATTCCAAATCGCACAGCATCTGCTCCATACTTTTGAATCAGTTCAAGAAGATCCGGTGAGTTACCTAACTGCTTACTCATTTTTCTTCCCTGCTTATCTCGCACCATCCCGGTGAAGTAGACATCACTAAATGGCTTCTCCTTCATATATTCCATTCCCGCCATAATCATCCGCGCTACCCAAAAGAAAATAATATCCTGGCCTGTAACCAATACTGATGTAGGATAATAATATTCAATGGCTTCATTCCCAGGATTCGAGATCCCTTTAAACACTTCAATGGGCCAAAGCCATGAAGAGAACCAGGTATCAAGAACATCCTCATCTCTTCTAAGGTTTCCATCACCTCCATATTCTTCCATTGCTTCCTCCTCCGTCTCTGCAACAAACAGGTTTCCATGAGCATCATACCATGCAGGAATTTGTTGTCCCCACCAAAGTTGCCTGCTGATGCACCAATCTTTAACATTCTCCAGCCAATACTTATAGGTTGCAAGGAATTTTTCTCCGGGATGAATACTTACCCCACCACTCGTAACTGCTTTCAAAGCAGGCGTGGCAATCTCATTCATCTTAACGAACCATTGAGTGGATATCTTCGGCTCTGCCACCACGTTAGTACGCTGGCTGTAACCTAACCTTGTCTGGTATTCTTCTTCTTTTACAAGCAATCCTTGTTTTCTTAACTCTTCAACTATTTTTTTTCTTGCAGTAAAACGATCTTCTCCAATATAAATCTGTGCTGCAGGTGAAAGCCTTCCTGATTCATCTAGGGTATCTACTACCGGCAGGTTATGTTTCAATCCAATGTTATAATCATTGATGTCGTGTGCAGGAGTAATCTTCAGAATTCCAGTTCCAAATTCCGGGTCAACATAGTCGTCAAAAATGACAGGGATTTTTTTATTGATCAAGGGGATAGTTACAGACCTGCCTTTAAGAAAAGCATAGCGGTGATCACCGGGATGAGCGCATACTGCTGTATCCCCCATAATAGTCTCCGGCCGTTGCGTAGCAACAACGATATATTCTGGTTCTTCAACCTTGTGAAGTGGTTGCGGCGGTTGGGGGGCCTGCGCTCGGGGGACTTCCCGCCCCCTGAGCGCTAAACTATCCACAGACTCATCGCTTACTATATGATACTTTATATAATAAAGTGTCCCTGTCACTTCTTTATACTCTACCTCCTCATCACTCAAAGCTGTCTTGGCGGCAGGGTCCCAGTTGATCATACGGGCCCCACGATAGATCAACCCTTTGTTATAGAGATCAACAAATACTTTAATAACTGCTTTATAATAACCTGGATCCATAGTAAATGAGACCCTGTCCCAGTCTACACTACAGCCAAGTTTTGCGAGCTGGTTATAAATGATCCCCCCATATTTTTCTTTCCATTCAAAAGCATAGCCTAAAAATTCTTCGCGGCTAAGGTCTTTTTTATCAATATTCTTTTCCTTCTTAAGCATCTCTACCACTTTTGCTTCTGTAGCAATGGAGGCATGATCACTTCCTGGTACCCAGCATGCATTGTATCCGCTCATTCTTGCATGGCGAACAAGGATATCCTGTACCGTCTCATTCAATGTATGACCCATGTGCAAAACACCTGTCACATTGGGAGGTGGAATAACTACCGAAAAAGGCTTTCGATTATCAGGTGTACTTTTAAAATAACCTTTGTCCAGCCAATGCTGGTACCATTTATCTTCCACTTCACTGGGGATATAGTTCTTGCTTAATTCCATAAGGTGCAAAGGTAAAAGAAAAGGGTTAGCAGTTTTCCTCTACCCAGAGATATAATTCATCCATTGTACATCCTATAGTTTTACAACCTGTTTTTAAATGAAAAGCTGGAATTTGTTTATTATATCCTGCCAAATTTATCCCCTTTAATACTAATAAAATTAGTAAGTTTACACTATGTATGCCATCGTTGACATTGAAACCACCGGGGGTTACGCCGCAGCAGGTGGGATAACCGAAATCGCTGTCATCATTTTTGATGGAGAAAATATCGTACAACGGTTCGAAACCCTTATCAACCCGGTATATTCCATTCCAAGATATGTTGAAACTCTAACGGGGATCACTAACGCCATGGTGGAAGATGCCCGCCAATTTTCCATGGTAGCAGATGAACTCTACGATCTCCTGCACGATAAGATCTTCGTGGCGCATAATGTTAACTTCGATTATTCATTTATCAAGCACTACATGGCACAGTCGGGGCATAACCTCGACTGCAAAAAGCTTTGCACCGTACGCCTCGGCAGGCAGATTATTCCTGGCTTACCAAGCTATAGCCTTGGCAATCTTTGTCGCCAGCTTGGGATATCAGTCGAACAAAGACATAGGGCAGGAGGAGATGCGGAGGCTACTGTAAAACTATTCCAGCTATTG
>JADGPY010000238.1 GCA_017882205.1 Chitinophagaceae bacterium | reverse complement strand
GAGTGGGCAAGAGAAAGCAGGAAAGCTTTCTCTTTTTTTGCAATAGAAAGTCTCGCTTCGCTCCAAAAGGTTGCCATGGAAGGCACGGAAGTAACCCAGGGCTAAAGATATTTGGGTACATCCTATTATATAAAGTAATTTAACACAACTAATTTTTAGAGGTGAGATTAAATAATGAATAATAACTTCAAATATTTTTCTTTAGCGGTATGTTTAATATTTACCATTTCATCTCAGTATGTTTGGGCACAGTCAATAACTCTTTACTGCTTCCCACCGCCACATAAAATAAATTGGAAAAATCCTCATACATTACTTATAAGCACCGCAAGGGATTATATTTCAAAAAAACACAAGGAGCCATTAAGACCTTTAGGACACATCATGGTAGAATTAAAAAAAGATTCATCATACTTACTCACAGGCATGGCACCAATACACCGTGCAGATCTTAAGAAACCTGTTCTTAAAGAAAAGCAAGGCTTGGGTATTTTATTCCGGGTAATAGAAGGGCATCTTGAAGAAACTGAAAAGATAAGATCTGAATTGGCTTATAGAACCCAAAAAGGTAAAGTTGCGTTTATTACTTATAACATCAGCGACTCTGCTTATGAATATTTAAAGCTTTATATACAATCCTTCAAAGCAAGGGGATATGATAGAATGTATAATGGAAAGAATGAACCCAGGATGGGAGAAGGAAGTGGCTGCTCTGCTTTTGCAGTTAGTTTTTTAGAATTGATCAATGCACTTTTGCCTGAATATAATCAGGACTGGAAAATAAAAGTGGATGTACCGGATAAATTAATTGGCGGAGAATCTACTGGCATAAAAATCAGCTTGCTGCGGCTTTTCTTTTCATTCAGATGGGCAAAAAAAAATGAGTCTTCAAGGCCACTTGTACTTTATGATCCATATTTAATTTACAATTGGATAAATACTATATGGAATAAAGAACAGAATAATTCAGATGGAATTTATAAATTGAAAAAGATAGATAACGCAAAAGGGCTGGAAATACAATGTTATAATTGTATGCCTCAATTGCCTATGTTTAAAGTTGATACATTGAATTGCGGAATTCAGGTAAGCCATTAACAATAAGGGTTCAGCACTATTCCAGAAGAGGAAGTATTGCATCAAGGTCGATCTTAGTTTCATCTAATGTTCTTAATGATCTATCCTGGAGTTCAGTGCCAAATTTTCTCAGATCAAATTTCTCTTTGAATTTGGAGTAGGAATTCCTGATCATGATAAGCAGTTCGTTTTTATCTATTTTATCCTCCAGGTCTATTACGTAGGAATCTTCTGCCACATATTCCAGGATCGTTTCATTTTCAATAGTGAAGTGACAGCTGAACCTGCAAGCGATCCCTTTTTTTGTGGATGCCCTTTTCTTCATGACATCCAAAGATATAAAATGAGATATTTTTTCTCTTGCATCCGTTGAGTTGACTGGCGAATGATAATGCCATTCGGTAACAATAAGTTCAGTTTGTTCTATCATTTTTTGTTATGGCTTAGGATTTTTGTCACTTTAATTATTTTCTCTTTTAAAGAAGAATCATTTGCAACAGGCGCAGTTAATTGAATATAATTTCCAAACATCATTAGAGCAATATTTTTATCATTAGCATATACATCATCCCTGAAATTAAGCTGTCCGGTTTCATCAACCCAGGCAGTATAATATGTAATGATAACCGGCATTGCTGGGCTTAGTTTTACATACTGCTCTTTACCTCCATTCATGGCTGCATTAACTTTTTCAGGGGTCCATGAATTGGTATTACGTAAAAGATAATTCGCCAGTTTTTCAGCATCTGCAATCCTTATACATCCATGACTCACCGCTCTTTTATCTTTATTAAAAATATCTTTTGCATTAGTATCGTGAAGATAAATATCATACCTGTTAGGAAATAAGAACTTCACTTTTCCAAGTCCATTATCTGGTCCGGGTAATTGCCTGATGGTTGGCAAAGAATTATTTTTACCAACAATTTCCATGTGCCGTGTTTTAAGATAATTCGGATCCAATTTCAATTTTGGTAAAATTTCTCTCTGTACAATGCTTGCAGGAATATTCCAATAAGGGCTAAAAACTATTTGATTAAGATCTCCAGTGAATATAGTGGTATTAGTACCTTCCTTACCAACAGCCACAGGCATATCAAAGGTTTTTGTCTTGTTCTCAAAAACAGTTAGTATAAAATCAGGAATGTTCACTGAGATATAATTTTCAACCTGCATGGCAGGCATCCATTGCATTCTGTTCAGATTGATTATTATCTGTTGAATGCGTTTGTCAATAGGAACATTAAGCGATCTTATTAATGTATCAGTGAGTAAGCCTGTCGGTTTCATTCCATTGTGAAGCTGATATTTTTTTAGTGCCGTTACCAGTGAATCATTAAAAATCCTGCTGCTGTCTGCACCATCCAGGTCGCCCGTTTTTTGTAATCTTCTTTTAATAAGAGTGATGACCGGAGATGAAGATCCTTTCTTAATTTGTTTGCCGGAAAAAGTAATCGTACGCCACCCACCTTGCTTTGCGATTGAATCATACAATTGGAGCTTTTGTTTTAAAAGAAAATATTGAGAAGATATCCTGTTAGCTGATGAATCAATGTGCTGCTCCAATAGGGTGTCTGCCAGCGATAGGACATTTTCTTTTTTTACAGGGATTATTTTTTCGGGAGAAAGGCCGGCGAATTGCGTATTATCACGGTTGTTCTTATAAAACTGTAAATAGGCATTGGTTAAAGCAAGTTCAGTCTTTAATAATGATGTATCAAATCTGCTGATGATAAGCGTATCCATATTAAGCAACGTATCCATTTTATTCCGCAAAACCTTATCAGTCTTGCTGTCGAACTTATCCTGCAAATTCCAAAAGCCTTTTGCCTGCTCGGTAAAACCAAGAGAAGTAAACCAGGCAAATTGAAGGTTACGGTAGTTATAAAAACTTCTAAAACTTTTTTCATCATCAGCAGGCAATTTATTTGCCTGGATGAATTGTTCTATAGCCATGCTATCAAGAAACAGATCGCTATATGAATTAGCTGGTGTAATCAGGGCATTTCTTGTCATGTACACCGTGTCAGTACGAACAATAACATTTGTTGTGCTATCATGTACAATTCCTGGAGTATTATCCTTTTGTTCTGTTGTGTTACATGCACAAAAGAATATTATTGCTGCAAGATATTTTGTAAATCTCATGGATGGGAGATAACAAACCATGTGCCTAAAAATAGGATGCAAAAATGCAAAAATGAGCATATGCGCTCCGGCCACTGCACTTTTATTGGTTGACAGTATACCGAAGCTTGCAGGTTACAGCCCGTACATCTTCTTTCTTCTTTAAAGGAAAAAATGAAGATATCCGGCAGATAGGAATCAAATTAGGGGTATCTACTATCTTGGAAGGTAGTGTTAGGAGGTCGGGAAAAAAGATCAGGATCACAGCCCAGCTTATTAATACAGTGGATGGTTATCATATCTGGTCGGAAGTTTATGATAGTGATCTTGAAGACATATTCCAGGTGCAGGATGAAATTTCAGTTAAGATATTAAACAGGCTCAAAGAAAATTTTGTAGAACCCCAAAAAAGTGAGATAATAAAAGCGCCTACAGAAAATCTTGAGGCTTACAATCTTTACCTCAAGGGGCG
>JADGPY010000237.1 GCA_017882205.1 Chitinophagaceae bacterium | reverse complement strand
CGCAATAAGGCTATAATATCCATGCCGGTGCAACCCGATAAAGCGGCCAGCACAAAAGGCTTTGGAATAGGGCCTGCATCTTCGCCCCCTGATTTTTCAGGAGCATCCATAATAATTGTATGACCGTCAATCAGGGCGTTAAACTGCATTTTACCCATCCATTGCGTGTCAATTTCATGATTTGCCATAATAATTATTTTAATGTTTCAGTTATTTAGCAAAATTCAAAAATGAAATGCACCTAAAGCGTAACTTTTATCACATAACCCCTGAAAAAAACATGATTCTCGTCATGTTTTTCATTATTAATAATAATAAAAGTAAATGAATGCTTTTATTATCTATCTTTGTCTTATCAATTTAATTTTAAAATAAAGTTATATGCAAACAGTATTGAATGAAAACATCCTTAATGTGACCTTGCTTGAGCCAAGACAAAAGCACCCCACGATTTTTGTGCGTTTTGATGAACTGGCACAGGGCGAAAGCTTAACAATTTATAATGATCATGATCCAAAGCCACTCTATTACCAGTTATTAGGCGAACGGGGAAATATATTTACCTGGGAATACCTGGAACAGGGTCCTGAATCATGGAAAGTGAAAATAAGCAAACGTATGGCTCTTGAAAGTGATGAAACACTTGGAGAGATTGCTACTAAGGATTTACGCAAGGCGCAGATATTCAAAAAGTATGGATTGGACTTTTGTTGTGGCGGAAAGAAAACAGTAAAGCAGGCTTGTGCCGAAAAGGGACTCGATGTTACCAAAATTGAGCAGGAACTACAGCAGGCTGATAAAATGCCTTCTTCACGGCCACTGCCATATAATGACTGGAGTTTGGATTTCCTTGCTGATTATATCGTGAACACCCACCACAGCTACGTTCGGAAAAGTTTACCTGATATCAGTACATATGCTAAAAAAGTAATGAAAGTACATGGTGACCATCATCCCGAATTATTGCGCATCCAACAATTAGTTGAGGAAGTGAATATGGAATTAACAGCACATATGATGAAGGAAGAAAAAGTGTTGTTTCCATATATTAAAGAATTGGTTGGAGCTAAGAATAATACACAACCATTACATGCAGCGCATTTTGGAACAGTACAAAACCCAATTAATATGATGGAGATGGAGCATGAAATGGTTGGGAAAAACCTGGCCGAAATCAGGGAGCTATCCAATAATTATGCATTGCCGGAAGACGCCTGCGCAAGCTACAGCTTGTTATATAGGATGCTGGATGAATTTGAAGAGGATCTGCATTTGCACATCCATCTTGAAAATAATATCCTTTTTCCAAAAGCACTGGAAATAGAAAAACATTTAAACTGATGAAAGACTATGCTCCAATAAAACGCCACCAGGCCCTTGTCTCCTTTTCCAAAGATCACCATTTTGGTCTATTGCTGGTTTGGAAGATCAGGCAGGGCCTGGGGAAAGCTATAAGTGCAGAACGAATTTGCAATTATGTTTTGTTCGCTTTTAAAGAAGATCTTGAAAAGCATTTTAAAGAAGAAGAACAATTCCTTTTTTGTAGACTTCCAGTGGATGACGATTTGAGAAAACGAGCGCAGGAAGAACATCAAACCATCTATAACCTGGTAAGTGCTATTACAAAAAATAAAGATGATGCAGATCAACTGAATAAATTTGCTGATGAGCTGGAAAAGCATATCCGGTTTGAAGAAAGGGAATTATTCAATCACCTTCAAGATGTCATTGCACCAGTAGAATTGGAGAAAATTGCTGGTAGGCTTGCAAATGACAGCAGTGATATTGAGGAAAGCTGGAAAGATAGGTTTTGGGAAAAGAAAGTTAAATAAAATACTGTACTCATGATTAGAATACTAACAATATTATTGCTTGCTGGTTGTTTGTCATGCAATAGTCAAAGCAGTTCAGAAAGTAAAGAAGCCATTGCTAAGGATACAGGCTTACATGAAAATAATAATAGTTCTGAAAAACTGGCATTAAATAGCGGTGCTAAATGGAAAGCAGACAGTACTACCAATAACAACGTAAAAAATTTATTGGCCATTATTGAAGTATTCAGAAGTGGGGCTGATAAATCATTAACGGGATATAAAAAAGCTGCTGATAATTTACAACAAGGGTTGGATAAAATGATAAGTGAATGTAAAATGCAAGGGCCTGACCATGATGCTTTGCACAAATGGCTGGAACCATTGATAGGGCAGGTAGCAACATTGAAGCAAGCTTCAACTGAAGTTGGTGCAGACAAATTATTTGAAGCGATCCATGCTCATGTCAACCTTTATACTCAATATTTTGAATAATGATGAGCATTAATGCCAATACAAAAATTGCTGCTATTATTAGACAGCATCCTGATGCACTCGAAGCTATTGTCAGTATCAGTCCGAAGTTAGAAAAACTACGAAACCCGATACTTCGTAAACTGATGGCTGGAAGAGCCAGTATTGCAATGGCTTCTAAAATCGGTGGATGCAGTGTAAATATATTTTTTGAGAAATTAAACACTTTGGGGTTTGAAATTGATGCGTGTACAATGCCAGCTGCAGAAGAAAAAAAGGAACTGCCTGATTTTATCACGTCACTTAAAAAAGAGCAGGTGGTTGAATTAGATGTTCGCCCGGTAATTGCTTCCGGCAAAGACCCGTTGAACATCATCACCGAAAAAGTTAAAAGTATTAAAATAGGACAAGTATTAAAAATCATCAACAGTTTTAAGCCTGTTCCTTTGATGCTGCTGTTGGAAAAACAAGGCTTTGGGGTATATGCTGATGTAATTAATGACAATCTCGTTGAAACCTATTTTTATAAACAAACCATAACAAATAATAACAGTTTAGAGGAAAACATCAATGCTACGAAAGGGTGGGAAGAAACAATACAAAAGTTCCATGATAAACTGCAAACTATTGATGTACGACTACTTGAAATGCCATTGCCAATGCTGGCGATATTGGAAGCACTGGAAAATTTACCTGAGGATAAGGCTTTGTTTGTTTATCATAAACGCATCCCCGTATATTTACTGCCTGAATTAGCCGAAAGAAAGTTCGACTATCGTATTAAGCAAATCAAGGATGGGGAAGTGCAGATGTTAATTTTTAAAGCCTGAAATGTTTAGTACAGATAATAATGATAACCTTGTTAAGAATACTAGTTACAAAGTAGTGCTGCCATTTTATTTATATGCTGCCATATCATTTCTGGTGGCGACGATACTCTTATTATTTTCAACATCTGCATTTACCCAACATTATTTTAATCCTAAAACATTAGCCATTACCCACACTATGGCATTGGGCTGGGGCACTATGATAATATTGGGTGCCAGTCATCAGTTGGTCCCCGTATTAATTGAAGGAAGGTTATACAGTAATAGGTTAGCATATTTTTCTTTTGTGTCAGCGGCGGTAGGTATTCCTTTACTGGTATATGGATTTTATTTTTTTAATATGGGCTGGCCGGCACAGTGGGGCGCAATATTGATTAATGCTGCCATACTTACATATCTAAGTAACCTGGTGGTGAGTATGGTAAAAAGCAAAAAGGAAAATGTACATGCTGTTTTTGTATTTACAGCAGCTTTATGGTTATTGCTTACAACATTAATCGGACTTGCGTTGGTTTGTAATTTTTCAGATATAATCTTGCCCAATGATTCGTTACATTATCTTCCGCTTCATGCCCATATAGGAATGATAGGTTGGTTTCTCTTACTTGTTATAGGTGTTGGTTCCAGGCTAATACCCATGTTTCTTATTTCTAAATACAGTAATACAAAATTGCTTTGGTTTATTTATACTTTAATAAATACAGGGTTGTTAATTTTTATAATACTCTTCCTGTATTTTCCTGAGACATCATTTTATTTTATACCGGTTACATCCATTTTAATCGCATTGTTTCTTTTTGGGTATTATTGCTACTGTAGTTTTAAGCAACGAATACGTAAACAGGTAGATGAGCAAATGAAAATATCTTTGTTGTCTGTAATGATGATGATATTACCCATGATTTTATTGATTACAATAATTGGAGGTATGCTATTTCAAAAGATTAATTCACCATTGGTATTGGTATATGGTTTTGTAGTTTTCTTTGGCTGGATCACTTCTATGATATTAGGGATGACATTTAAAACCCTGCCTTTTATTGTTTGGAATAAAGTGTATCACCTGAAAGCAGGATTGGGTAAAACCCCCAATCCGAAAGATTTGTTCAGCAGCAAAATATTTGGTGTGATGTGGGTTGTTTATCTCGCGGGGTTTGTTTTGTTTATCATTGGTATTTATCTGGCAGATACCTGGCTGCCAAAATTGGCCACGCTATTCTTATTACTTGCTGCAGTGCTGTATAATTGGAATGTGATAAAAATGCTGTTGCATAAATCAGCAATACCATGAATGTAATTACCAATAATAATATTAAATGCACTATTGCTTTAGCGGTTTTGCAAAATGTGGTAGATCCCGAAATTGGTTTAAATGTAGTGGACCTCGGGTTGATTTATCAAATTGATTTTGATGAAACCAATTCAAAAATATACGTTACCATGACGCTGACTACACAATTCTGCCCAATGGGCGAATCTATTACCGGGGCTGTTAGACGGGTATTGGAAAATACATTTGCTGGAATGGAATTGCAACTTGAGCTTACTTTCAATCCACCGTGGAGTCATGAACGGATATCCGGAGAAGGACAAAGATTTTTAAACCAATAATTATGCTGAGCCTTACCTGCAAAACTGCCATCAAAGCCGTTATTTACCTTGCATCGAAATATGAGTCTGGCCAAAAATCAGGTATCATAGAGATTGCAGAGTATATTGATGCCAGTGAACATACGGTAGGTAAAATGCTGCAAACATTAGTAAAGGAAGAAGTGATTTTTAGTTCGAAGGGTCCTAATGGTGGATTTTATATGACTGTTAAACAAAAGGGACAACCCATCATCAATATCATTGAAGCCATTGATGGCAGGGATGTATTTAAGCAATGCGGCCTTGGTTTAAGCAAATGTTCTTCCACGCATCCCTGTCCAATGCACATTGACTATAAATTGGTAAGAGATTTGTTTGAAAGGCTTTGCAGGGAGAAGAAGATATGTGATTTATGCGAACCTCTTAATAATGGGATAGCTTACCTTGTGGGATAGGTACAAAGCACTATTTTGGACTAAATAAATATTCAATGAGCAGTTCTATACTGGATTTACTACATAAATACGATGTGCCAACGCCAAGGTATACAAGTTACCCCACCGTTCCGTATTGGGATTTTTCTACTATCGATGAAGCAAAGTGGAAGCAATCTGTTATTGATACATTTAATGAAGAGAATGGGGAATTGTGTGTATATATTCACCTCCCTTTTTGTGAAAACATGTGTACTTTTTGTGCCTGCAACAAAAGGATCACTAAAAACCATAAAGTTGAAGACTCTTATATAAGTTCTGTTTTGAAAGAGTGGAGAATGTATCGTTCTTTATTATCAACTACACCTGTTATAAAAGAAATACACCTGGGAGGTGGCACACCCACTTTTTTCAGTGCAGATAACCTGGTACAACTTATAAATGGCATTACAGCCGATGCTATTGTAAATGTTAACCATGAATTCAGTATAGAAGTACATCCTAATTATACAACCGAAGAGCATATTGAAAAACTTGCGGCAGTTGGGTTTAACCGAATCAGCCTGGGTGTGCAGGATTTTGATCCTAAAGTGCAATTTGTAATAAACAGGATCCAATCCTTTGAGAAAACAAAAGAAGTAGTTGACTGGGCAAGAAAATATAATTACCAAAGCGTAAATATTGATTTGATTTATGGGCTTCCACATCAAACTGTAAAGAGTATTGAGTATTCCATCCATCTCATAAAGAGTTTTATGCCTGATCGCATTGCCTTTTATTCATACGCGCATGTGCCCTGGAAAAGCAAAGTGCAAAGGCGTTATACAGAAGAAGATCTTCCTGTTGCTTCAGAAAAATGGGCAATGTATAACAGGGGAAGGGAATTGCTGGAAGAAGCTGGATTTGAAAGTATTGGTATGGATCACTTCGCATTGTTAAGTGATAAGCTTTTTGTTGCGGCTGCAGAGGGTAATCTTCACCGCAATTTTATGGGGTATACCACTACAAAATCAAAACTCATCATTGGCCTTGGCGTTTCAAGTATCAGCGATTCGTGGAATGCGTTTGCGCAAAATGAGAAAGTGGTGGAAGCCTATGAAGAAAAAATTAGCCACGGCATCTTGCCACTGGTAGAGGGCCATTTACTCAGCGAAGAAGATGTTATTATCCGCAAAAATATTCTTGAGTTGATGTGCGAAGATAAAACGAGGCTCGACAATCAGTTACTGGAACCAGGTTTTATTACAAGTGCATTTTCCAAACTCCGGGAATTGGAAGCAGATGGTTTGGTAACAATAGATGAAAAAAATATACACGTAACTCCCAAAGGCAGATCATTTATCCGAAATATTAGTGCTGTGATAGATGCCCGGCTCTGGCGGAATCAAAAAAGTGCAAACACGTTTAGTAAAGCTATATAGTGATTTATGGATTATATAATTATCAAAGTCTGAATCATGATAATCCTTCAACCAGGAAAATCCAGATCAGTTTTTAACCATCTTTATCTTTCTTCTTATTGTTTTATGATCCTGATGGCTTCTTTATTACTTAACCTGATGAAATAAACCCCATTTAAATATTTACCCATTTGTATGGACTGGCTGTTGGCCGTAATTTTTATTGTTTCCAGCAACCTTCCATTTTCATCAAACAACACCGCATTGGTGCCGATCAATCCTTTATCACCAATCACCAGTGTAATTACGCCCTGGGTAGGATTGGGGTATACCAGAGAGTTAACAATTGCCTTCTGATTGTAAGTTAATCTCACAATATTTGAATAATTATAATTCCCATCCAGGTTAATTTGTTTTAACCGGTAATACATAACAGAGCTAT